>CALKYL010000215.1 GCA_938003515.1 uncultured bacterium | reverse complement strand
AGGAAGCGACTCGATGAAGCTCCTGGTGGGCTTCGGCTTCGGCGGTTCGCTCGCTGCCCTCTTCATGCGCGTCGGCGGCGGCATTTTCACCAAAGCGGCGGACGTGGGTGCTGACCTGGTCGGCAAGGTGGAAGCCGGCATTCCCGAGGACGACCCGCGCAACCCGGCGACGATCGCCGACAACGTGGGCGACAACGTCGGCGACGTCGCGGGCATGGGCGCCGACCTGTTCGAGTCGTACGTCGGCGCGATCATCTCGACCGGCGTCATCGGCTGGTCGCTGGTCCCGAGCGGCCTGTCGCAGGAGCTGCAGGCCGACGCGCTCGCGAGCCTGCTCGGCTACCCGATCCTGCTGGCCGCGGTCGGCGTGGTCGCGAGCTTCCTCGGCACCTTCCGGGTCAAGGCGGACGACGAGAGCCGGTTGTCGTCGGCGCTCTTCGGCGGCCTGATCGCCGCGTCGGTCGCGCTCGTCATCGGCGGCGCGCTGGTCACGCTGATCATGCAGCCTCGTCCGGCGGTCGAGGTCGGCGCGGCCGAGTCGTTCGGCCACTGGAACGTCTATCTCTCGATGGTGATCGGCCTGTTGGTCGGCGTGCTGATCGGCAAGGCGACCGAGTACTACACCTCGGAGAAGATGGCGCCGGCGCAGACGATCGCCCAGCAGTCGCAGACCGGCTCCGCCACCAACATCATCTACGGCCTCGCGACCGGGATGGCGTCGACGTGGATCCCGACGGTCCTGCTCGCGCTCGCGATCTACCTGTGCAACCAGCTCGCCGGGATGTACGGCATCTGCATCGCGGCGGTCGGCATGCTGTCGACGCTCGGCATCTCGCTCGGCGTCGACGCCTACGGCCCGGTCGCCGACAACGCCGGCGGCATCGCCGAGATGTCCCACCAGCCGCCCGAGGTGCGCAAGCGCACCGACTCGCTCGACGCGACCGGCAACACGACCGCGGCGATCGGCAAGGGCTTCGCGATCGGGTCGGCCGCGCTGACCGCGCTGGCGCTGTTCTCGGCCTACAAGGTCGAGGCGACCAAGGAGGCCGAGAAGCTCGGCCAGATCCTCAACCTGAGCCTCGACAACGCCAACATCGTCATGGGCGTGCTGATCGGCGCGATGCTGCCGTTCGTGTTCAGCTCGATGGCGATGAAGGCCGTCGGCAAGGCGGCGAACGCGATGGTCGAGGAGGTGCGCCGCCAGTTCCGGGAGATCCCGGGCCTCAAGGAAGGCACCGGCGGCGAGCCGGACTACGAGCGCTGCGTCGACATCTCGACCAAGGGCGCCCTGCGCGAGATGGTCGCGCCGGGGCTGCTCGCGGTGCTCGCGCCGATCGTGATGGGCATGGTCTTCGGCAAGGCGGCGGTCGGCGGCCTGCTGGCCGGCGCGACCGGCGCCGGCGTCATGATGGCGCTGTTCATGGCGAACGCCGGCGGCGCGTGGGACAACGCCAAGAAGTACATCGAGGCCGGCCACCTCGGCGGCAAGGGCAGCGACACGCACAAGTCCGCGGTCACCGGCGACACCGTCGGCGACCCGTTCAAGGACACGGCCGGACCGTCGATCAACATCCTGATGAAGCTGATGTCGATCGCCGCTCTGATCGCGCTGCCGCTGTTCCGCTGAGGGCGCGCCGCCGCGCCCCCGCCGGGGGCGATCGCGCCGCTTCGCGAAGGACCGGTGAAGGTCCCGGGGGCCGGTGGCAACGGCCGCGCGAACGGGTAGTTGTCGTGCCCGACCGGCGGGGTCGGACCCGCCGGGCGCGGTCCCGACGAGCCCCCGGGCCGTTCGCGCCGGCCACGGGCGGCCGGGCCAGGGGGGGCGGGCGTGACCGATTCCGACGGCGTCGTTATCCTCCGGGAGAAGCTGTGCAACCCATCCCCCGCTCCGAGACCCGAGAGTTGACCTCAAAAGCCCAGGCCCGTTCGCCCCGCATCGATCCCAAGCCCGATCCTGCCACCACCCGCATGGCGCTCGAAATCGCCGAGCGCCTCGACCAGAAGCAGGCCACCGACATCGTCGTTCTCGACGTCTCGGGCCCCCTCGTCATCGCCGACTACTTCGTCGTCGCGACCGTGCAGACGACGCGCCAGGGCCAGGCGCTCGCGAAGGAGCTGGACATGGCGCACAAGGCGCAGCGCGGACGGCGGCGGCGCAACACGGGCGGGCTCGAGACCGAGGACAGCAACTGGGTGCTGCTCGACTTCGACGACATCGTCGTGCACCTGTTCCTGCCCGAAGCGCGCGCCTACTACGGACTCGAGTCGCTGTGGGCCGACGTGCCCCGCCTGCCGTTCACGCCGAGCGCTGCATCCGGCGCCGGCGCGGCTCCGAAACCCGGACCAGAGGTGCGGCAGCCGACGCTCGACATGTTCGGCGCGATCCAGCCGATGCCGCCGGACGCTCGATCCGAGGACGGCGGCGCGGCGACGGACGAGCCGGACACGCCGGACACCGAGGATCCGTCGCGGTAGGGAACTACGCGGCCAGCCCTCGGTCGGCCGATAGGATGCCAGGAGCCCGGCCGCGCCCCTCCGATCCGCCGTCCGGCCGGCCCCGCCGCCGCGACGGAACGCGCCCGCCGACGACCACGACCTGCAGATGACCGACCCGATCCGATGGCGACACTACGAACCGGCGACGATCGCGTCCGCCGCGCGTGACGACCGTCCGGTCCTGATGGTCATCACGGCGCCGTGGTGTCAGTTCTGCCGGGAGCTGATGGCGACGAGCTTCGCCGACCCGGACGTCGCCAGGATCGTCGAGGCGTCCTTCGTGCCGATCCACGTCGACGCGGAGCGCCGGCCGGACGTCAACCAGCGGTTCGGCACCGGCGCGTGGCCGACGATCGCGTGGCTGACCCCCGACGGCGAGCTGATCGCGCAGGACAACTTCCTCGACGCGGCGGCGCTGCGGAGCCGCCTGGAGCGGGTGCGCGACGCGTGGCAGGCCGACGGCCAGGACATCCGCCGGCGCATCGGCGAGCTGTGGGCCCGCAGCGCGGAGGGCGGCGGGCCCGAGCGCGGCAAGCTGCGGCGCGAGATGGTCGACGACATCACGGCCGCGATCTACGACAAGCTCGACCACCGCCACGGCGGCTTCGGCGACGGCATCAAGTTCCCCCATCCCGAGGCGATCGACTTCGCGCTGGTCCAGGTCCAGAAGCGCGACGACGAGCGCATGCGGCAGGTCGTGACGCTGACCCTCGACCGCATGATGGAGAGCCCGCTGCACGACGTCGTCGACGGCGGCTTCTTCCGGTTCTCGCGAACGCCGGACTGGCACAGCCCCAACTACGAGAAGCTGCTCGACCAGAACGCGCTCGTGCTGCGCGCCTACCTCGAGGCCCACCAGGTCTTCGGCAACGAGGCCTACCGCAGGACGGCCGAGGGCGTGGCGCGCTGGATGCTCGACGTGATGCGCGACCCCCACTCGGGGGCCTTCGCGGGCAGCCAGGACGGCGAGTCCGACTACTTCGTCGGCGACGCCGCGGAGCGCGCCCGCCGCGAGCCGCCGTCCCTGGACCGCACCGTCTACTGCCACGCGAACGCGCTCGCGATCTCGAACCTGCTGAAGGCTTCGGCCGTGCTCGAGCGACCCGAGTGGCGCGAGCACGCGATGACGGCGCTGCGATTCCTGCTCGACAACCTCTACGACGGCAGGGACGTGCACCACTACTGGGACGGCACCTACCACCTGCCGGGGATGCTGAGCGACCAGGCATACCTGGTGCGGGCGCTGATCGACGCGTCGCAGCAGACCGGCGACTCGGACCTGCTGCTGCCGGCCGAGGCGATCGCCGAACGCACGATCGCGCAGAACAAGGCGCCCGACGGCGGCTTCTACGACATCCTGCACGATCCGCGCAGCCGCGGCTCGATGCGCCGGCGCAACCGCTCGATCCTCGACAACGCGGCGATGGCCGAGGCGCTGATGCGCCTCTCCTACCTGTCGCGCCGACCGGAGTTCTACGCCGAAGCGACGGCGGCGCTCGAGGCCTTCGCGAGCAACTACCGCGAGTTCGGCTACTACGTCGCCGGCTACGGCCGCGCCGTCGATCTGTTCTTCTACGAGCCCCTGTTCGTGACCATCGTCGGCCCGCGCGAGGCGCCGGCGTCGGTGGAGCTGCGGCGCACCGCGCTCTCGACCTACGTGCCGTCCCGGGTCGTGCAGACGCTGGATCCGGAGCACGACCCGGTGCTGCTCGGCCGCAGCGGGCTGGTGGCATCCGACGTGCCGGTCGCGCACCTCACCGTCGGCAACAAGCCCCAGGGCACGGCGCACACGCCCGAGGAGCTGCTGCAGGCGATCGACTCGATCGAGCGCGACCGCCGCCAGTCGGCGCGCGAATAGGTCGCCGCGGCTCCGGGACCGGGACGGAGTCCTGGGACCCGGCCGCCTTCGGGACCGTGGGGGCGAGCGGGGCCGCGCTCAGAGCTGCGGTTCGTTCAGCTCTTCGTCCGGCACGAGCTCGATGAGGCCCCGCCTGAGCTCCTCGCTGGCGATCTTGATGTAGTTGCGCTCGCGGGTCTCGAACAGCGGCCGTTGGCCGCGCACGAGCTCGCGCACGCGCTTCTGCAAGAGCGCCGTCAGGCGGAACGATCCGCCGACCTGCTTCACCAGCTCCTGGGGGAGGCTCTGTTCCATGCGGGGGCGTCCGGGGCGGGCCGAAAGGGGCGGGGATCCTACGGCTGCGGCGGCCGCGGATCAACCGGATCCCGGTCCGCCCCCCCTTTCGCCGGGCGGACGGGCACCCGCTACAGGTCGCGCGCGTCGACGACCACCTGCATGTCGCTCCAGGCCCAGAAACCGCTGCGCCGGGTCGAGGCGACGACGGAGTGCAAGAGGACCTGGCGCGCCGAGCTCGGGCCGACGACCTGGATCTCGAAGCCGTGTGGGAAGCCGCTCCCGGCCAGCGACTCGAGCCCGAACCGGCTGACGCCCCAGCTGTCCTGGGCATGCACGGTGGCGATCGAGTGGTGCCGGTAGCTCAGCAGGCCGCGCACGTCGCTCTCCGCGCGCAGGATCTGCCAGGGGTTCGGCCGCCCGTCGATCGGCACGTCGCTCAGCGTGCCCGAGGAGCCGTCGATCTGCCGGAGCGTGCCCGTGACCGACGGCAGCGCGCCGCGCCGCCAGACCACCTCGGCCGGCGCGTGGGTGGCACCGGTCGCGTCGGGCGTCGCGTCGTGCAGGTGCAGCAACACCTCCGCCTGGTCGGTCGGGTCCGTGATGCGGTCGATCGAGTCCGCGTCGATCATCGGCTCGCCGAGCACGCGCACGATGTTGAGGCCGAGCGGGCTGCCGGGCGCCGGCCCGCCCTCCTCCGGCGTCAGGTAGTAGAGCACCCAGCGGTAGACCTCGACGAGGTACTCGTTCGTGCTGGTGCACTGGAACCGGTCGCTCCACGCGAGCTTGGTGAAGAACAGGGCGTTGCCGGTGATCTCGTCGCCGAGCGTGTCCTTCCGGATCGTCTCGGCGTCGGAGACCGTCGGCAGCCGCGAGCCGACGAGCGGCGTCGGCGCGCCGGACAGGTCGAACACCGCGAGGTTCGCCAGCCCCTCGGCGTCGTTGCCGAAGAGCCGCACCGACGACACCAGCTCGAGACGGATGCCGTCGACGAGCTCCTGGTTGATCTCGGTCGCGCGGTTGAGCCGCCGCGCGTAGTCCTGCGCCTCGCCGCCGCGGACCGACAGCGTCGCCACGGCGAACACCATCATCGCCAGCAGCACCGACGAGATGACCAGCTCGATCAGGTTGTAGCCTGCGCAGCCGGCTCTGGGGTCGTCGAATCGTTCCATGGCCGGAGTCCTCAGCGCTGGATGAAGATCTTGTTCTGGTGCCAGGAGTAGTGCACCTGCGCACCCTGCCGGTAGCAGTCGACGCGGAGCAGGTAGCTGCCCTCGGGGAACGTCGCCGACGGCACCGGCCACGAGTAGGTCTCGCCGCCGGCGACCATGTCGTCGACGATGTACGTCGTGTCGGACGGCCGCTCGCCGACGACACCGACCGAGTCGTCCTGGACGTAGCGCCAGGTCGTGCCGTTGTCCGGCGAGTAGAGGATCACGTACTGCAGCAGCGACTCGTCCTCGGCGAACGAGCCCGTCTGGGAGTAGGGCTGGCCGTCCCACCGGGTCCATTCGATGCCGTAGAGGATGTCGATCGCAGTCGGGTTGTTCAGCTCGGTGATGTCGGTCGGCGACTCGATCTCGACGCGCGGGAGCTGCGGGATGCGGAGCGTGTTGCCCGTGTCGCCGGCCTCGAAGAACGAGTGCACCAGCGAGAGCACCGCCCACTTCGCGATGAACGTCGTGCCGGAGTCGACGGTCTTGTCGATGCCGTTGACGACCACGTAGGCGGCGCTCGTGTTGCCCGGGTTGACGAGCTTGACCAGGCCGGAGCCGATGCCGGAGCCGTGCTGGTAGTACTGCTCGTAGAGCGAGCCTGTGTGGCGCGTCGAGTACGGCGCGTAGTTCCAGTGCTCGCCGCCGTGGGAGCCGAACGTCAGCGAGAACGGCCGGCTGATCGGCGCCGTCGGCGGGATCGTCAGGTTGTAGTTGGCGGCGACCTCCTGGCCGATCGCCGTCAGCGTGCCGCTGCCGCTCGCGCTGCTGTGCCGGAAGCTCGTCGTCGCGGTGCCGATGTTGAAGAACGCCGAGCAGCCGCGCGTCGACGTGCGCTGGATGTGGTCGAAGATCGTCGTGCCGTACGCGACGCGGTTGCCTACCGAGTAGGCGACGCTGCACGGGTACTGGAACGCGTTGCCGAGGCCTGTGCCGGTCTGCAGGTTGCCGCGCGGCGAACCGCCGGCGGTGTCGAGCCAGGTCGAGACCAGCGAGTCCGGGTAGAGCTCCCCGAGCCACGGGAAGCCGCACCACCAGCCGGTCGGCTCCCACGACAGGATGTACTTGCGCGCACCCGTGATCGTGTTGATGTAGCCGTTGCCGGTGCTGTAGTGCGGCAACATGTTGCTCGGGATCGAGTTCGGGTAACCGTTCGCCGAGTCGTAGCCGATGTCGGCGCCGATGCCGAGGTAGTAGTAGGACCAGCCGGTCAGCGTCGTGTAGACGCACGCGCTGTCGACCAGCCCTCTGCGCAAGAGCTCGAAGTACCGCGGCACGTCGCACGCCATCGCCGACTGCCAGCGATTGCGCAGGCGGGCCTGGTCGATGCTCGGGAAGTCCATGTCCGCCGGCTGCGAGCTGTTGTCGAGCGAGTCGTGGTACCAGTTGTACGTATTCGGGAAGTCGTCGCCGCCGTTGAAGCAGTCCTTGTAGGGCACGTGCCGCGGGTCGCCGTTGAACTGCGCGCGCTCGGGCATCGGCACGTCTTCGCGGCT
>CALKYL010000214.1 GCA_938003515.1 uncultured bacterium | reverse complement strand
GTGTGCTCGCGCAGCGTCGCGAGCTGGGCCTCGAGGTCCGGCGCCGGGTGCACGTTGCTGCAGTAGGTCAGGCGGAACGGCGCCACGGCGCGATCTCACGGCATCGCGCGGGTCCGCGCAACCGGCGCGCGCCGAACGCGCGCCCACCGCGCGCATGCGACGTGCGTCGTCGCGCGGGCCGCGCGGGTCTCACCGCCGGCGCCACGACAGCGCAACCGACGCGCCGTCCGGGCCGACGTCGAACTCCGCGGGCGTGAAGGCCAGGTCGTCGGGGAACACCACGACGCGGTAGCGGCCGGGCGGCTGGCCGCGCAGCACCGCGCGACCGTCGGCGCCGAAGTCCGGCATCTGCGCGACGAGACCCGGCTGCGCGAGCCACATGTCGACGCCGTTCACGCGGTGGTTGCTCTCGCCGCCCGGTTCGGCGAACGGGCCGCGCACGTCGCCGAGCCGCGCGCGGTCGAGCACGAACACGAGGGGGCGCCCGAGCGCCGCGGCGAGGTCCTCCGGGTGCTCGACGGTGAGCTCGACGGCGACCCCGCGCGTCAGGCGCACGACCTGCGGGGGCGCGGCGGCGCCGCGCGTGACCAGGAGCCCGCGCAGCACCTGCGGCGCGTAGCCCGCGTCGGTCAGCGACAGGCTGACGTCGACCCGTCCCAGCGGCAGTTCGAGCGCCACCAGACCGGTGCCGTCGAGCGCGTCGCGGGTCGCGCGGAACGCGGTTTCGTCCGGGCGGCGCCACGCGATCGCCGACAGCGACCGGGAACCGCCGGGGATCGGCCGCCCCGTAGCGTCGTCCAGGAGGCGCAGACGCAGGCTCCCGACCTCGGGCAGCACGAAGTCGACCCCGCTCGCGCCGAAGGCGACGCCGTCGCGATGCTCGGTGATCGAGTCGCGCCGCACCGTGACCCGGAACGGCCCCGGCGGCGCGACGTCGAGTTCGTAGCTCCCGTCGGCGTCGGTCTCGGCGGTGGTCCAGCGCCCGTTCGACCAGGCCCTCACGGTCTGGCCCGCGACCGGCGCTCCCGACGCTTCGGTCACGCGGCCGCGGATCGGCGCGCGCGGTTCGTGCCAGACGAAGTCCTGGCGGTGGCGGCCGCCCGGCTCGGTCGTCAGCCGCGCCGTCTTGACCTTCGCTCCGCCCTCCAGCAACGCGATCTCGGTCGCGCCCGGCGCGACGTTGGGCAGCTCGTACGCGCCCTGGTCGTCCACGTCGGCGATGCCGAATCGATCGGCCGACTGCCAGCAGACGCTGCCCCGCCACGGCTCGTCGTTGCGACGCACCGTGCCGAAGACGGTCGCCGCCTCGGTCAGCACCAGTTCGACGAACGGGCGCGCCTGTGCGTGCGGCACCGAGACCGGCCCCGACGTGGCCAGCACGAAGCCCTCGAGGCGCGCCTGGACCCGGTAGGCGCGCGCGCCGGGCAGCACCGGGATCGCGAAGCGGCCCGCGACGTCGGTGCGACCGCCGGGACACGACTCCTCGAGGTCGAGCGCACCCGGCAATGCGAGCTCGCCGCAGAGTCCGGACAGCGGCCCGGCGGACCGCGGGGCCGGTTCGACCGGGTCCACGGTGACCGACGCGTCCCCGAGCGCACGACCGGACGCGTCGACCACCCGGCCCTGGATCGTGCCCTCGCGCGGCATCGGCACGACGAACGGGCGATCGATCTCCTCGACCGTGCAGCGCCACGCGACGGCGCAGTAGCCGGCCGCGCGCAGCACGACCCGCAGGTCGTCGCCGGGTGCGTGCGCCAGCTCGAAACGGCCGTCGGCGTCGCTGCGCACGGTCTCCGGACGATCGCCCCAGCCGAGGCGCACTTCGGCGTCCCCGATCGGCGCGCGCGTGTCCGCGTCGACCACCTGCACCGCGAGCCTCGCGAGCGGCCGCAGCGTCACGTCGACGCGCGCGCGGCCGGGCTCGTGCAGCCGCACGCTGACGAACTCGTCGGCGTATCCGTCGCGACGCGCGAGCAGGTTGGTCCGGCCGCGCACGCCGCCCGTGACCAGCTCGTAGTCGCCGTTCGCGTCGGTGCGCGTCGTCTCTGGGCCGTGCTGCACGACGACGCCGGCGAGCGGCGTGCCGTCGGGCGTGGCGACGCGGCCGAACAGCTCGTACGCCTCGAGCAGCCGGACGTGCACCGGCTCGCCGGCGCGGACCCGCGCCTCGGTGTGCGGCAAGTGGTGCGCGGCCTCGACCGACAGCGACACCCGCTCGGGCCAGTCGGGCCAGACCGCGATCGAGAACGCGCCCTGCTCGTCCGTGCTCGCGGTCGCGAGGGTCTCGCGGCTGCGACCGAGCACGAGGAGCACGGCTCCGACCACGGGCTCCTGCGGGAACCTCGTGACCGTGCCGAAGATCGTGCCGGTGGCCGGCGGCGCCTGCGCCGGCGCGTTGCTGCGCTCGTCGGCCGGTTCTTGCGCGACCTGCGCCTTCGGCCGCACCGTCGCGGGCGTTGCCGGTTCTCCGGCCGACCCCGGCGAGGCCGCGGCCTCGCGGCGCGCGAGGGGTCGCGCCGCGGTGTCCGGCCACCAGAACGCGGTGACGGCCAGCAACGCGAACAGGACCACCACGAACACCCTCGTCACCGCCGCAGCGTAGCGGATCCGCGAAGCCCCGCGGGCCGCGGGCGCGTGCGTCGTCCGGCCTCGCGACCGGAAATCGGGCGCGCCGGCGACTTCGCGCTCGCAACCGCGCAGCCGGACGGGCTAGTTGGAGAACCCGGGTTCCGGGCACAACCCCGCCCCCGTCGAATGCCGATGGCCGGCGGGTGGCGACCCGTGTGACGACCCAGACCCGCGCCGGGACCCCGGCCACCCCTGCTTCGATGAGCGACCACGAATACCTCGCGCCGGCTCCCAACGCGGACCACGAGCACGACGAACGGATCCAGGAGATCCGCCGCTCGAAGTCCTACCGCCAGGCGCACATCGATCCGGACTTCATGGGGCGCAACGAGCTGCGGCCGGTGCGCCTGCAGCTCGAGCTGCTCAAGCCCGAGCTGATCCAGCAGGAGGAGGGCGTCGCGTCGACGGTCGTCGTCTTCGGCGGCACGCGCGTGCTCGAGCGCGACGACGCGCAGCGGCGCGTCGACGAGGCGCGCGCCGCGCTCGACGACGCGCCGGACGACGCCGTGCGCCAGCGCGCGCTTCGCATCGCCGAGAACGTGCTCAAGAAGGCGCACTACTACGACGAGGCGCGCGAGTTCGGCCGCATCGTCTCGGGCAGCTGCCAGATCGACAAGCGCTGCGACTACGTCATCTGCACCGGCGGCGGACCCGGCATCATGGAGGCCGCCAACCGCGGCGCGTTCGACATCGGCGCGAAGTCGATCGGGCTCAACATCACGCTGCCGTTCGAGCAGGAGCCCAACAGCTACATCAGCCCGGAGCTGTGCTTCGAGTTCAAGTACTTCGCGATCCGCAAGATGCACTTCCTGATGCGCGCGAAGGCGATGGTCGCGTTCCCCGGCGGCTTCGGCACGATGGACGAGCTGTTCGAGACGCTGACGCTGATCCAGACGAAGCGCATGGAGCCGATCCCGGTCGTCCTGTTCGGCCGCGACTACTGGAGCCGGCTCGTGGACTGGGACCTGTTCGTCGAGGAGGGCACGATCTCGCCCGAGGACCTCGACCTGATCAGCTACGCCGAGACCGCGGCGGAGTGCTGGCAGATCATCCAGCAGTTCTACCGCGACCGTCCGGGCGAGCAGCTGCCGCGCGGCCAGTAGCACCAGCCCGGACACACGGCGTTCCGTCGGGGGAACGCTACGCGGAGGCTCGGCGCGAGCACGCGGCGCACCGGTCCGCACGGCGGCAGCAGAGCGGTCGCGCGGCGGGATCGGAACGGAGATTGCGGTCGGCGGTCGCCCTCGCAACAACCGACGCTCGCCGTGTCCGATCCAACCGCTCCCTCCCGGCGGCCGCTGCGGAACGCAGCGTTCGCCTTCCTGGTCTCGCTTTCCTCGCTGGTCTCTCCGCTGGTCTCTCCGCTGGTCTCTCCGCTGGCTTCTCCGCTGGCCGCGCAGGACCCGCCGCGGAAGCCGGTGCGGCTGAACGACTGGCTCGACGGGCCGACCTGGCTGCGCGTCCGCGGCGAACACCGCACGCGCTTCGAGTCGCTGCACGGCCAGTTCCGCGCCGACCCGACGCTGCGCGACAACGAGGACCAGATCGCCAACCGCAGCCTGGTGCAGGTCGACGTCGGCCACGACGCGTGGTCCGCCACCGTCGAGGGCATCGACGCGCGCTCGTTCGGCACCAAGGCGGATTCGTTCGCCGACACGACGACCGTCGACACGTTCGACGTGCTGCAGGCGTCGGCGAGCTACGCGTTCGACGGCGGCCACACGCTGACCGCGGGCCGGTGGACCTACGACCTCGGCAGCCGCCGGCTGATGGCCCGCAACGCCTACCGCAACACGATCAACTCATTCGACGGCGTGCGCTGGGACCATCGCGCGCCAGACGGCGACCTCGAGGCCGGCGCGTTCTGGTGCCTGCCGACGCTGCGGCGGCCGACGGCGCGCGCCGAGCTGGTCGACAACGAACACGAGTGGAACGACCAGGACCTCGACTACCGCTTCTTCGGACTGCACGCGACGAAACGCGTCGGCGATCGCGCGACCGCACAGCTCTACGCGCTCGGCCTCGAGGACGGGCGCGGCCTCGCCGACGACCGCCTGTGGACGATCGGCGGCCGCTACGAGCGGCCCGAACGAAAGGGCGCGGTGTCCGCCGAAGTCGAGACGGCCTACCAGTTCGGCGACCGCGGCCCGGACGACGTCGACGCGCACTTCGTGCACGGATCGGTCGGCTACACGTTCGACTGCGCGCTGTCGCCCGCGGTGCGCGCCGCGATCGACCTCGCGACCGGCGACGACGGCGACGCCGACTACGGCCGCTTCGACACGCTGTTCGGCTCGCGCCGATTCGCGTACGGACCGGCGGCCGACTACGGCGAGATCGGCCGCCGCAACGTCGTCTCGCCCGAGCTGCGCGTGTCGGTCCGGCCGACAGACACCACGTGGCTCATGCTCGCGTGGCGCGACGTCCGGCTCGAGACCGCGAGCGACGAGTGGGCCGAGGCGCGCGACGCGACCGGCCAGGGCCGCAGCGTCGGCCAGCAGGTCGAGTGCCGGCTGCGCTGGCAGCCGTGCCCGCAGAACCTGAGCTTCGAGACCGGCGGCGCCTATCTGGCCGGCGGCCGGCTCCGCGAGACGTCGCTGTCGGGCCGCGGCAGCGACACGCGCTACTTCTACTTCGAGACGATCCTGACGTTTTGAACCGGGGCGCGCGGCGCGGTAACACGGGGTGGCCATGTCCCGCCGCCGCCCGATCCGGCTCGCCGCTGCCGGCGCGCTCGCCGCCGCCGCGGCGCTGCCGGCCCAGGACGCGCCGCGCACGCCGTGGCGGCTCGCCGACGCGGTCGCCGACGTGCCGTGGCTGCAGTTGAGCGCCTGGCAGCGCACGCGCTTCGAGTCGCTGCACGGCCAGTTCCGCGCCGACCCGGCCCTGCCCGACACCGACGACCAGTGGTTCACGCGCACGAGCGTGCGCGCCGACGCGCAGTTCGCGCCGGTCGGCGC
>CALKYL010000213.1 GCA_938003515.1 uncultured bacterium | reverse complement strand
CGGTCGCGATCGTCGTCAGCGATCCGAGAGCCGAGCCGTTGCCGTTGATGCGCTGGGCGAGGATGTCGACCGACGTGCTCGACAGGTACTGCTCGAACACGACGATCCAGCTGTCGGTCGTCGCGTCGTAGGCCGTGTCCGGCTCGATGTACGACGCGAACGATCCCGACGAGATGCCGAACACCGACCCGATCAACGGGTCGAGCACCAGCGGATACGCGGCCTGGTCGACGAAGGCCGCGGGCAGCACGAGCTCGACGTGCTCGCCGGCGAGGCGCAGCTCGCCGGGGCAGCTCGCGCCGGTGGCGTCGACGCCGGTGACGGCGCCGACCGTGACGCCGCCGACCGTGACGCCGCCGCTCCCGGGCAGCTCGAACGCGAGGCCGCCGTCGGCGGCGCGCCGCCGCGACGGCAGGCTGGTGTCGATCGCGTAACGCACGACGAGATCCCCGCTGCCCGCGGGTCGCCGGTCGAACACCCACGACAACGCGACGCCGTCGGGGCCGACCGCATAGCGCTCGCGCACGCCCGGCGCGTGTTCGTAGCGCGCGACGAGCCCGGCCTGCTCGGGCCAGGCGTTGCTCGGCAGCGAGCAGACCGCGTGCGCGCCGCGGCCGACCGACACCGGCGTGAGCCCCAGGTGCTGCGTCGTGTCGACGGCGACGCCGAGCGCCGGCTCGAAGCGCAGGCCGGCGGTCGTCAAGCGGGCGCGGTAGTGCGGGCCGACGCCCAGCAGGCCGTCGACGTGCGCGTGCAGGCCGGCGGCAGCCGAGATCGCCTGGCGGGTCGGCGGCCCGACGTGGTCACCGGGAGCCGTCTGGGACTGCGCCGCGACGGAGGCGGCGAGGAACAAGAGCCATGTGCTGCGGGGAATCGACATCGGAACCTCTCCGGGCAGCGAGGTCGCCCCGTCCGGCGTTCGCGGAAAACGGGTCGCACGCGGCCGTGCGTCCTGCCGATCGCGCTCGAGCGACGCGTTCGCCTGTGTGCATGCGCCGCTGCCAACGACGCGTCGCGCGGATCCGGGCGAGCTGCGCGAAGGTGCAGGTCGTCTGCCGAGCTCGTGGACTCGGGTCCGAGACGGGGGCCTCCTGCCGCGCGTGGCCGCCGCGGAGCCGGGCCGCTACCGGCTCGGGATCGGGCGTCGATCGGGCGTGTGCTGCGGGCGGAGGGGGTTGCCGTGCGAGGCGCCGGATCTGGCGCGGGCGAGGGCGCCGTTGGCGCACAGCGACGGGACGAGTGCGTGTGGGCCGGGGGCGGCGATCCGGCCACGGCGACCAGGATGACCCGACGGAAGAGGACCACACGATCGGGCCTTTATCTGGACCGATTTCAGGTCGATAATCCGCACCGACCGGAGCCGCAACCACCATGGCATCGATCAGCACCCAGACCCTCAAGCAGACCCTCTCGGAGGTCCTGCGCCGCGTGGCCAAGGGCGAGTGGATCACCGTCCTGCGCCACGGCCGGGCGATCGCGCGGCTGGGGCCAGCCGACGAGCCGGGACTGCACGTCGGTTCTCGCTACGACAGCGACGTCGAGATCCGGCCCCTCGGCCGCAAACTGACGAACGGCGCCTACCTGTCCGTGCTCGCCGACGACCGCGGCGGGGAGGACTCGTAGCGGCGTGAGACCGCGGGTCTACGTCGACACCTCGGCCTACCTGTGCGTGCTGCTGGGTGAGGAGGGGGCTGCGGCCATCGCCAAGGGCATGCGCAACGCGCGCCTCTGCTCCTCGGTGCTGCTGGTGCTCGAGTCGCGACGCAATCTCGTGCGCCTGGCGCGCGGCGGCCAGCTCGCCGCCAACAGGCTCAACGATCTGCTCGACCGGATCCAGCTGGACGTGGAGGCGTTCTCGCTGCGCGACCTGACGCTCGACCTGTGCCAGGACCCTTCGCTGCCACCGGTCGCGACCCCGCGCAGCCTCGACCTGGCCCACCTGCGCACGGCGCTGTGGTTCCATCGTCGCGAGGCGCTGGATCGGTTCCTGACTCGCGACGAAGGCCAACGGGAAGCTGCCCGCGAGCTCGGGCTGCCGACCGCCTGACCTTTCTGCCGAGGCCGGCCGCGCGGCGCACCGGCGAGCGCGCCGGCGAAGGTGACGCGCGCGTGGGTCGCGGCACGCGCGCCGAGCCGTTCGCGGATGTTCCGCTGTGCGCCGACCGCGAGGATTCTCGCTGCACGCCGGCGTGCGGGTCGAAGCGTGGAATCGGCAGGCTCGAGCACCGGTGTCGGTCCGCGGGCCGGCCGCGCGGTCGACGTCGCCGCGACCGCGTCAGAGCCCGACCTGCACCCGCAATCCGCCCGTGACCGCGAAGCCGTCGAGGAAGGGCCCCGCCGGATCGAGCACGGCCCACTGGAAGAACAGGTTGTAGCCGGCCAGCGCGGGGTTGCCCGGGATCGGGAAACCCAGCGATGCACCGCCCGCGGCGGTCACCGCCTGGGTCGCACCGAGCACGAACGGCACGTCGAGCAAGAGCCGGCAGCCGCCGCCGATCGCGATGTTGTTGGCGCCCTCGGAGGCGGCCGGGATCGCGAGCGTCTGCGGCAGCGCCTGCGACAGGGTGACCGCGAAGTTCGCGTTGCCGACGGTCGGCAGGCCCGCGGCGCCGATGACCGGGTCGCCGGGCGTGCCGGCGCACGCGGTCCCGTACGGCTGCACGAACGCGACGGTCGAGTTGCCCGGGTCGTAGAGCCACGGCTCGACGCCGGTGACGCCGTCGTCGCACGCGAAGAACGTGCGCGCCCCGATCGTGAACAGCTCGTCGATCCGGACCGCGCCGTAGCCGGGGCCGCCGAACGTGGTCACCCGCTGCGTGCTCGCGGGCGTGCCGTCGCTGAGCCACAGCTGCAGGCCGCGCTCGAGGTCGTTGGCCGCGAACAGCAGCTGGGTGCCGCCGAGCGCGGCGACGAGCCGACCGGGCACCGGCCCGTCGGCCTGGCCGGGCGCGACGTCGCGCAGCAGCTGGGTGCCGGCCGTCGTTCCGTCGCTGATCCACAGCTCGCGGCCGGCGCCGGCGCCGTCGTCGTGGAGGAAGAACAGGCCCGCGAGGGTCCAGGTCTGGTCGGTGACGGTGACAGATGACGAGGCGACCGTAGACGTGAGCTGAACGGTGCCAGCCGCCGCTCCGTGACTGACATAGAGATCGTAGAAC
>CALKYL010000212.1 GCA_938003515.1 uncultured bacterium | reverse complement strand
GGCCTCTTCGGCGGCGGCGTCCGCCTCGGCCCGGGCCGCGCGGACCCGTGCCCCCGCGGAGCGCGAAGGCGACTCCCTGCATGCCGACGTCGACGATGCGGCGCGCTCGCGCCGCCCGCGGCTCGGCGCCGGGCCGGCCGGGCGGCTCGCGCCCGCCATCGTCAGCGGCTCGGTCGACGGTCGCGCGAAGCGCTGGCCGTCCGCCGGCGGAGCCGGTTGTGCCGGCGGGACGGACGGCGGCGACGACGCCTGTTGCGTGTACTGCGACAGACCCTGCGCGTGACCCTGGCCTTGGCCGTCGTCCGCCGCGGACGGCGCCTGCGGCCGGCCCTGGCCGCGTTCGAGCAGGTCGCGGATCGCGTCCGACAGCTCGCGCATGCCCGACTCGATCAGCTCGAGCTTCGACCGGCTGTGGCGGATGTCGATGCCCCGCATCGAGATCTGCTCCAACGTCTGCGCGAGCACCGCTGCGAACGAGACGAAGTCGTCGCAGTAGCCCTCGATCAGCGAGTTGGCTGCGGAAGCCGGGAAGTGACCGACCTGCATGGCCGGCTCATCGGCTCCGTGCCCGGGGACGGCTTAGGGAAGGTGCCCCCGAGCGGGACGATCCGTTCGCCTCGCTCGGGATCGTCGACGCCAAGGGGCGTTCGGCCGTTCCGCCGGGGCGGGCTTCAGGGTGCTCCCCTACCCGTCGCGCTCCTTCTTCTCGATACCGAGCTTCTTCTCGGCGTCGGCGATCCAGCGCGTCGGGCCGCCGCGCACGTAGCCGCTCTTGGCCACGACCTCGCCCTTCGGGTCGAGGAACAACAGCGTCGGGTAGCCGCGCACGCCGTACTTGTCGCGCAGGGAGACGTTCTGCTTCTCGAGGTCGCCGGGCAGCTGCTTGGTCTTCGGGAAGTCGAGCTCGAGCAGCACGACGTGCTCGGCGGCCCACGCTTCGAACTCGGGCTTCGAGAACACCTCGCCCTTCAGCTTGATGCACCAGCCGCACCAGTCGCTGCCGGTGAAGTTGGCCATCACGAGCTTGTCCTCCTCCTTGGCGCGGCGGAGCGCGGCCTGGTAGTCGGTCGTCCAGCCGACCTCGTCCGCGTTCTCCCCGAGCTGTGCTTCGGCGGCGGCGATCCACGCCTCGGGGCCGCCGCGCAGGTAACCGAGCTTGCCGCGCTGCTCGCCGTCGGCGTCGAGCAGCAGGACCGTCGGGTAGCCGCGGATGCCGTAGCGCTGCGCGAGCTCGCGGTTCTGCTCGGCCAGCGCCTCGGGCAGCTGCTTGCGGCGCGGGAAGTCGAGCTCGAGCAGCACGACGTTCTGCGCGGCCCACTCCTCGAACTCGGGCTTCGAGAACACCTCGGCCTTCAGCTTGATGCACCAGCCGCACCAGTCGCTGCCGGTGAAGTTGGCGAGGATGGGCTTCTGCTCCTTCTTCGCGACGGCCTGGGCCTCGTCGAAGTCGGTCAGCCAGCCCTGCTCCTGGGCCGGACAGAAGGTCAGCGAGGCGACGGCCGCGACGGTGGTGGCGGCGAGACGAGTCGGGATCACGGTGCGCATGACGGTTCTTCGGTCGGGTCGGATTGCGGGCCGACGATACGGCATCCGCCGGATCGTGTTCCCGGACCTGCGCCGCCGGGCCGCGCGGCGCAACCGCTTTCGCCCCGGTCGGCCGCGGCGGCGTCGTGTCAGAAGGGCACGTCGTCGTCCTCTGCGTCGGATCCGCCCGCCCCGCGCGATCGGGCGCCGCCGTCGCCCGGAACGGCGCGGTAGCCGTCGTATGGCACTTCGTTGCGCCGTACGACCTGCCCCGAAGGCGCCTCGTACTCGGCGGGCCGGATCTCGACCAGCGCCGCGCGGCCTTCGAGGTCCGCGGGTTCGATCGTGACCTTGCCCGACGCCGGCAGACCGAGCGCCCGCAGCACGGTGCGGGGCCGGGCGCGCCCTCCCGTGCTGAACACGAGGCTGTCCCAGGCCGCCTGCTTCCCGACGTGCTGGCCGTCGGCGACGACGAGGCGCAGCGACCACCGCTCGTCGCCGGCGCGTGTCTCGCCGCGGCGCACCTCCGCGACGCGGCAGTGGTAGGTGCCCGCGGGTACCGTGACGAAGTCGGTCACGCCGTCGGCGGCGTCGAAGTCGATCTCCATGCTTGCTCCTGTTGGGTGCTCCTGCACCGGACAGGGCGCCGCAGCCGTGCCCGGTGACGCCGAATCCCCGAATTCCGCGCCCTCACCGGATACCCTGCAGCGCCGCCGTCGCCCGCACGGCCCGACGCCTTGGCCTCGATCCCGACCGCACCCGCGCCCGCCCGACCCGAACGCCGCGACCACCTCGCGCTCGCGTCGCAGCACTACGAGAACTTCCCGGTCGGTTCGCTGCTGCTGCCGCGTCGGGCGCGGCGGCACCTGCATCGCATCTACGCGTTCGCGCGCACCGCCGACGACCTCGCCGACGAGCGCCGCGACGCGGCGGCCCTCGCGGCGTTCCGCGCCGACTTCCTGCGCCACCTGCGCGGCGAGGCGCGCGACGTGCCGCTGTTCGTCGATCTCGTCGCGACGATCGACGCCTGCGGGCTCGAACACTCGCTGTTCACCGACCTGCTCGACGCGTTCGCGCAGGACTGCGTTCGGGGCCGCTACGACCGCGCGGCGCTGCGCGACTACTGCCGGCGGTCCGCCGACCCGATCGGCCGGCTCGTGCTGCGCGTGTCCGGCCACCGCGACCCGCGGCTCGACGCCTGGTCCGACCGCATCTGCACGAGCCTGCAGCTCTTGAGCCACCTCCAGGACGTCGGCGAGGCCCTGCGCGAACGCGACCGCATCTACTTCCCGGTCGACGAGCTCGCGGCCGCCGGCGTCGACGAAGCCGACCTCCGCGCGCCCGCCGCGAGCGCCGCGCTGCGCCGCTTCGTGCTCGCCGAGGCCGATCGCATCGCCGACGGCTTCGCGGCCGGATGGCCGCTCGTCGGCGCGGTGCGCGGCCGGCTCCGGTGGGA
>CALKYL010000211.1 GCA_938003515.1 uncultured bacterium | reverse complement strand
CGCCGAGGTCCGCGCGGCGAAGCAGCGCGAGCGCCGCCTCGGTCGCAGCCTCGTCGGTGCGGGGCCGCCAGGGCTCGATCCAGTGGCGTTGCTTCTCGAACGCGTAGCTCGGCAGCGACACGCGCCGGCCGCCTCCGTGGCGCAGCGCCGACCAGTCGAGCTCCACGCCGTTCGCCCACAGCGCGCCGAGCGCCGCCATCGCGACGCCGACGTTGTCGCCCGAGTCCTTCGGCCGCCGCGCCGAGGCCAGCACCGCGCGCGCCGGATGGGCGACCTCGGCCATGCCGACCAGCGGGCCGAGCGTCTGGCCGGGCCCGACCTCGAGCACGACGCGGTTCGGCCCGTCGAGCGCCGCCTGCACGGCCTGCGTGAAGCGCACGGTGTGCCGCAGGTGCCGCACCCAGTAGTCCGCGCTGCGGAAGTCGTCGCCCTCGCCCATCGCGCCGCGCAGCGACGAGACCATCGGGATCCCGACCGCGCCGAAGCGCACGCCGGCGAAGCCCTCCCGGAACGCGTCGAGCTGGCCGTCGAGCACGCGGCTGTGCGACGCCACGTCGATGTGCACGCGCTTCGCCTCGTGCTCGCCGCCGCGCAGCCGCTCCTCGAGGGCGGCGATCGCGTCGACGGCGCCCGACACCAGCGTCAGCTGCGGCGCGTTGAGCGCGGCGATGTCGAGCGCGTCGCCGATCAGCGCCCGCACCGTCGCCTCGTCGGCCGGCACCGTCGTCATCGCGCCGGCCGGCGCCCGGTCCATGACGCGGCCGCGCAGCGCGACGACGCGCAGCGCGTCGTCCAGCGGCAGCGCGCCGGCGAGCACCGCGCCCGCGTACTCGCCGACGCTGTGCGCGACGATGCGGTCGGGTTCGACGCCGTGCGCCTGCCACCAGCGCGCGTAGGCGTACTCCAGCACGAACAGCGCCGGGATCGCCCACGCCGAGCGGTTGAGCTTGTCGCGCGCCTCGCGGTCGTCGAAGGCGCGCTCGAACATCACCTCCCGCAGTGCCTCGGGCGCGTCGCCCGCGAGCCCGGCGAAGCACGCGTCGACGGCGGCCGCGAACACGTCGGACTGCCGCAGCAGGTCGCGGCCGGCGCCCGGATACTGGGCGCCGCCGCCGGGGAACGCGAACACGATCTCGGGAGCGCCCTTCGCCGCCGAGCCGGAGCCGACCAGCCACGGGGCCTCCCCGGCCAGCGCCCGGCGCAGGTCGTCGGGGTGCCGCGCGGCGATCGCGAGCCGCTCGTCGAACGTGCGGCGGCCCTGCTGCAGCGTGAACGCGACGTCGACCAGCGCCGGCACGTCGTCGCCGTCGGCGAACGCGCGCCACTTGTCGCGGGCGCCGTCGAGCGACGCCCGCGTGCGGGCCGAGATCGGCAGCAGGTGCCAGCCGTCGACCGCGGGCGCGGGCGCGCGCGGCGGCGCCTCCTCGACGACGACGTGCGCGTTGGTGCCGCCGACGCCGAGCGAGTTGACGCCGGCGCGGCGCGGCCGGTCGCTTCGCGGCCACGGCCGCAGCGCGTCGACGACGTAGAACGGGCTCTTGGCGAAGTCGAAGCGGCTGTTGGGCTTCCTGAAGTTGGCCGTCGGCGGCAGCTGTCCGCGCCGCAGCGCCTCGACGACCTTGATCAGGCTCGCGGTGCCGGCGGCGGTGTCGAGGTGGCCGATGTTGGTCTTGATCGAGCCGATGCCGCAGAAGCCGCGGCCGCCGTCGCCGTAGGCCTGCGTGAGGCCGGCGAGCTCGATCGGGTCGCCGATCGGCGTGCCGGTGCCGTGCGCTTCGACGTAGCTGACGGTGGCCGGGTCGACCTCGGCCATCGCGAGCGCCTCGGCGGCGGCCGCCGCCTGGCCGTCGATCGACGGCGCGAGGTAGCCGACCTTGCTCGCGCCGTCGTTGTTGACCGCGGACCCGACGATCACCGCCTTGACGTCGTCGCCGTCGGCGAGCGCGTCCTCGAGCCGGCGCAGCACGACGAGCGCGACGCCCGATCCGAACACGGTGCCCTGGCTGTCGTCGTCGAACGCGCGGCACAGGCCGTCCGGCGACAGGATCTCGCCCTCCGCGTAGCGGTAGCCGACGCCGTGCGGCAGCTCGATCGTCACGCCGCCGGCGATCGCGAGGTCGCACTCCATGGCCAGCAGCGAGTTCATCGCCATGTGCACCGACACGAGCCCGGTGGAGCACGCGGTCTGCACCGACACGGACGGGCCCGTGAGGTTCAGCAGGTAGGACAGCCTGGTCGGCAGGAAGTCCTTGTCGTTGCCGGTGTGGCGCAGCAGGAACAGGCCGACGTCGTCGACGAGGTCGGGGTTCGACAGGATGTTGAAGGTGAAGTAGGCCTGCATGCCGACGCCGGCGAACACGCCGATGCGGCCGTCGAAGCGCTCGGGCACGTGGCCGGCGTCCTCACGCGCCTCCCAGGCGCACTCGAGGAAGTGCCGGTGCTGGGGGTCGAGGATCGACGCCTCGCGCGGCGAGAACCCGAAGAAGCCGGCGTCGAAGCACTCGGTGTGCGGCAGCACGTTGGCCGCGCGCACGTAGTTCGGGTCGGCCAGCCGGCGCTTGGACACGCCGGCCGCGAGCAGCTGCTCGTCGGTCAGCCAGGTGGTCGCCACCCGGCCCTCGGCGAGCATGCGCCACAGCTGCTCGACGTCGACGGCGCCGGGGAAGCGACCGGCGCGGCCGACGATCGCGATCCTTCCGGGCTGGTTTTTGGCTTCCGTCATGCTCGGCGAGGCGGGCGACTATAGGGGCGGCGACGGGGCGGGGCGTCGGCCGGAAGAGGGGGGCGGGCGGCGACGGCCCCCCAGTTCCTTCTCGGCAGCGTGGAGCGCCCCACCGTAGCAGCGTCCGGGCGGGCCCGGTCATGCTCGGTCCGATGGCGTCGTAGCGATGGCGGCCGCAGGCGCGGCTCGTGGCGCCCGGCCGAAGCCGTGCCGCCCGCGTGTGTGGTCAGCGGCGCGAGGAAGTGGTGGGCAGGGCCGGAGTTGAACCGGCGACCCCAGCATTTTCAGTGCTGTGCTCTACCAACTGAGCTACCTACCCGACCAACTGCCGCCCGCGGGCGTGCCCGGGGCGGCGGGCGGGGAACGGTAGCGAGGCGCCGTCGCGGGCGCAAGCGCTCGCTCCGGGCGTGGGAGGGCGGACCGGCACCGGCGCGCGTGCCCTGCGCGCCGTACCGGGCGCTACAGGCTCGCGATCGCGACGATGTGGTCCTTCTTCGAGACCACGACGCCCTGCCGCTTCTCGACCGTGACCACGAACGCCGCCGGCCGGCCGATCGGGAGCTTGGCGCGGATCGGCACGACGGTCTCGCCCGCCGCGTCGGCGATCGTGAACACGCCGCCGTCGACCGGGGATTCGCCTTCGCGCTCGGCGTCGACGATCCACAGCTGGTAGGCGCGCTCGGGGTCGAGCTTCGGCAGGCCGCGGAAGGTCAGCCAGCCGTCCTGGGCGTCCTGGCACCAGACGACGTCGCCCTCGACGGCGCCGCGCAGCTCGCTCGGGCCCGGCTGCCAGTCCTTGTGCACGACCTGGCGGTCGCTGGCCAGCGCCTGCGCGCGCATCTCGCGGAACGACACGTCATTGCCGCGCTGCGGCATCAGCCAGAAGGCGAGGCCCGCCGCGGCCGCGCCGAGCACGAACGCGAGCAGCACGCCCGGCCCCCGGGCCGCGGTCGTCGGCGGCGTCGTGAAGCGCGACGGGCCTGCTTCGTCGGCGCGCCGCGAACGAACCTCCGAGCAGAACGCGAGGCCCGCGGCCGCGAGCCGCGCCGCGACGCGGTCCGGGACCTTGAGCGTCGGGCTGACCGCGGCCGCCGCGAGCGCGGCGGTGCGCTCGAGCGCCGTCAGGTCGAGGTCGGCGCGGTCGTTCGCCGGGTCGGCCTCGCTCTCGTGCGCGAAGACGATGGCCTCGGCGAGCGCGTCGATGTGGGCGTCGCCCGGCAGCGCCCCATCGGGCTGGAAGCCGCGGTCGGGCGTCACGACGAACCTCCGGCGGCGGGCTTGTCCTGGGGCACGCCCAGCATCTCACGCAGCCGGATCAGGCCGCGGCGCGCGTGGCTCTTGACCGTGCCGAGGGGGATGCCGATGGCGGCCGCGATCTCCTGGTGGGTGCGGCCCTGTCCGAGCGCGAGATCCAGCACCTCGCGCTGCTCGGGGCGCAGCTGCTGCAGCGCCGCCTGGGCGCGCGCGACCTCGTCGTGCAGTTCGACGCGGTCCTTCTGGGGCGGATCGGGGATCGTGCCCGGATCCTCGAGCAGGTCCGCCGAGATCCGGCGTCCCTGGCGGCGCGCGCGGTCGATCAGTCGACGCCGCGCGATGGTCATCAAGAAGGTCACTTCACTTCCCGCGGCCGCGTCGTAGCGGCCCGCGCTCTTCCAGACGTCGACGAAGATCTCCTGGGTTGCGTCTTCCGCGTCCTCCGCCGTGCGGCAGAAGCGACGCGCGAGCCCCCAGACCATGCCGGAGTGGCGGCGGAGGAAGGTCTCCACCGCCGTCGGGTCTCCTGCTGCGATCTGGGGTAGCAAGCTCTGCATCCTGCGCCGATTCGGGTCGCCGATTACAGAGTCGGACCCGGTCGAGGACAAGTCCTTGGTGGATGTCATCGCTTCGACTCGGGTCCGTTCGGGCGTGGGGTGGGGCAGGAGGGCGCATCACCTCGATGCGCCCCCCGGGCGAGCCGGACGCTCAGTCGTTGTCGGGCAGCAGCACCGAGTCGACGACGTGGATGACGCCGTTCTTCGCCTCGACGTCGGCCGTCACGACCTTGCCGTTGCCGACGCGCAGCGTCTTGGTCTTGGCGTCGTAGTTCAGGTCGAGCGTCGTGCCGGCGAGCGTCTTCGCCTCGGACAGCTTGACGGCCGTGCCGGACATCACCGCGCCGGCGACGACGTGGTGCTTCAGGATGTTGACCAGCTTGTCCTTGTTCTCCGGCATGAGCAGGGTCTTGATCGTGTCCTGGCCGAGCGCCGAGAAGGCGGCGTCGGTCGGCGCGAAGACCGTGAACGGACCGCCGTTCGCCAGCGTGTCGGCGAGGCCGGCGGCGACCGCGGCCTTGAGCAGCGTCTTGAAGCTGCCGGCCTTGTCCGCGACCTCGACGATGTTCGGCTGCGCCGGCGGCAGCAGCACCGCGTCGATCACGTGGATGACGCCGTTGCTGCCCATGATGTCGGTCTTGACGACGTTGGCGTCACCGACGCGCACCTTGCCCTCGGTGACCGTGATCGCGACATCCTGGCCCTGAACGGTCTTCGCGCTCTTCAGACCGACGACCTTGGCAGCCGGCACCTTCGCGCCGACCACGTGGTAGGTCAGGATCGAAACCAGCTTGTCCTTGTTCTCGGGCTTGAGCAGGTCGGCGATCGTGTCCTTGCCGAGCTTCGCGAACGCGGCGTCGGTGGGAGCGAAGACGGTGAACGGGCCCGGGCCCGACAGCGTGCCGGCGAGGCCGGCCGCCTTGACGGCCGCGACCAGGGTGTTGAACTGCCCGGCCGACGCCGCGATTTCGACGATCGTGGGCTGCTCGGAGTCCTGGGCGAAGGCGGCGGGGGAGGCGATCAGGGAGCTGAGGGCGCCGATGACGAAACGATTCATGTGGATTCTGGGCTCGGGGGTCTTGGGTGGCTGGAAACCGATACGGCGCCGTCTTCGCGGCGCCGCCCGCCACGGATGCACGCCGGTGGGCCCGCCCCCGCCGGGGCCCGCATTCTTGTCGATTCCGGCCGCGACGTGCTTCAATGGCACGGTGGTGTCGACGCCCCGATTCACGGCCGGCCTGCTGCGCACGTCCTCCCGCCCGTATGCGCGCGCCATCGTGCACGCGCTCCACGAGGCGCACCCGGAGCTGACGTCCCGCGAGCTGCCGGCGACGTTCGCGTCGCCGGTCGACGACGTCGAGGTGCGGATCCTGCAGCTCGCCGCGAGCGTCGAGGTCGATCGACCGGCGTTGTTCGCCCATTCGCTCGCCTGGTACAAGGTCGCGTTCCACCACCGCGACGTGCCCCGCGACTACCTGCCGGCGACGCTGCGCGCGACCGAGGTCGCGCTCGAGCACGAGCTGCCGGCGGAGTCGTTCCGCATGCTGCGCGGCCACCTCGCCGCGGCGACGCGCGGCTTCGACCGTGCGCCGGTCGAGCTGCCGTCGCACCTCGACCGGAGCGCCCCGCACGGCGAGCAGGCGATGCGCTTCCTGCTCGCCAACCTCGAGGGGCGCGGCGAAGACGCCCTCGACCTGTTGCGCGGCATGCTGCGGGACGGCGTGTCGATCGCGGAGCTGCACGACCATGTCCTGACGCCGACGCAGCGCGAGGCGGGCCGCATGTGGCTGATGGGCGAGATCCCGGTCGCCGACGAGCACTACGGCTCCGCGATCGTCGACCGCGCCCTGTGGCTGCTGCAGGAGCACCTGCCGCGGGCGCCGGCCGACGCGCCGCGCGTGCTGACGCTCGGCGTCGGCGGCAACCTGCACGATCTCGGGCTGCGCGTCGTCGCGCAGCGGCTGCAGTCGGCGGGCTTCGCCGTGCACCACCTCGGCGCCAACATGCCGGCGAGCGACATGGAGTGGGCGTTCCAGGACCGGCCGTTCGACCTGATCGCGATCTCGGCGACGATGGCGCTGCACCTGTCGGCGCTGACCGGTCTGGTCGAGTCGGTGCGCGAGGCGATGTTGCGCGACAAGATATGGGGAGAGCGAGGGGGGGGGAAAG
>CALKYL010000210.1 GCA_938003515.1 uncultured bacterium | reverse complement strand
CCGCGGAGCCCGGGCTCGCCGCGCGGCTGCTCGCGGTGGCGGCTCGGATCGACGGCGCGCCGGCGCTGCTCGTGCCGCTCTACACGAACGACGCCGTCGTCGAGCTCGACTTCGACGGCAACGAGCGCCGGCGGGTCGCGTGCGACGGACCGTGGGGCGCCTGGCCGCTGCCCGACGATCGCGTCGCGACGCTGTCCTACTCCGACGGGCACGTGTGCGAACGCACGTGGCACGGGGACGTCGAAGCGGTGCACGAGCTGCACCAGAACCTGACCTCGCTGCGCGTGCTCGACGACGGCGACCGCGTCACGACCTCGTGGCGCGAAGAGGGCCTGCTCGTGCGGCTCGCGCCGGACGGCACCGAGCGCTGGCGCGTCGGGGTCAGCGGCATCCGCATGGACCGCCACTTCGGCGACGAGCTGTTCGTGCTGACGCGCGACGATCCGGCGCTGCGCGTCTTCTCGGCCGCCGGCGAACCGCTGCGCGCGACGAAGGTGCCGGCGGGCTGCCGCGGCTTCCACCTGCTGCCGTCCGGCGGCGTGCTGCTGGCGACGCGCGGCGACGAGGTCGTCGAGCTCGGCCCCGACGGCAGCACGGTCGCGACGCGCGCGGTGCCCGGCAAGCCGAACGACGTGTTCCGGCTGCGCGACGGCCGCACCGTGGTCGCGTGCGAGCGCGGGCTCGTGCTGCTGGCGCCGGACGGCAGCGAGCTCTGGCGCAAGGAGCTCGGCTACTGCGGTCCGCTGTTCGTGCGCGAGCCGGCGGGCGGCCGCTGAGCGGCGGCGTCGGGCCGCGCGCTCGTGTTCTTCGCGCCCGCTCCGGAGTCCGCGAATCGCCAGCGCGCGCGGGTAGCATGCCGCGGTGCTCAAGGCCTTCTCGAGCCAGCTGGCCGCGCTGATCAAGGACCGGACGAACCGCCGCAACCTGCGGTTGCTCGCGCGCTTCCTGCTGGTGCTGCTGGCGCTGGTCGTCGCCTACTCGATCCTGTTCCACGCGCTGATGCTGCGCGAAGGTCAGGATCACACCTGGCTGACCGGGCTCTACTGGACGCTGACGGTGATGTCGACGCTGGGCTTCGGCGACATCACCTTCCACACCGACCTCGGCCGCGTGTTCTCGATGCTCGTCCTGCTCACGGGCATGGTGTTCCTGCTGATCCTGCTGCCGTGGACGTTCATCGAGTTCTTCTACGAGCCGTGGATGCGCGCGCAGGCCGAGGCGCGCACGCCGCGGGGCGTGCCCGCCGACATGAGCGGCCACTTCGTCATGACGCACGGCGACCCGCTGACGCGCGCCTTGATGCGGCGCCTCAACGCACGCCAGACGCCGCACGTCGTCATCGCGCCAGACGCCGAGACCGCGCAGCGTCTGCAGGACGACGGCTTCCGCGTCGCGGTCGGCCACCTCGACGACCCGGAGACCTACCGCCGCTGCGGCATCGAGCGCGCCGCGGCCGTCGTCGCGACCGGGGACGACGTGCCCAACACCAGCGCCGCGTTCGCCGCGCGCGAGGGCAACCGCACGGTCCCGATCGTCTGCACCGCGCGGCGCAAGGACTCGATCGACGTGCTCGAGCTCGCCGGCGCCACGCACGTGCTGCGGCTGGAGAAGGCGATGGGCGAGGCGTTCGCGCGCCGCACGCTCGGGGGCGAGACCAGCTCGAACGTCATCGGCCACGTCGACGGCGTGCTGATCGCCGAGGCCGCGGCGACGGGCACGCCGCTGGTCGGCAAGACGCTCGGCGAGGCCCGGCTCCGCCAGGAGATCGGCGTCGCCGTCGCCGGCATCTGGAGCCGCGGCACGTTCCTGCCCGCCCGCGCCGACAGCCGCATCGAGGCGCACCACGTGCTCGTGCTCGCCGGCTCGAAGGACATCCTGCGGCGCTACGACGAGTCGTTCGGACGATTCCGCCGGCAGGACGCGCCGGTGCTGATCCTCGGCGGCGGCCGGGTCGGCCTCGCGACCGCGCAGGCGCTCGGCGCTGCCGGCTTCGACTACCGCATCGTCGAACGCGACCCGGCGGCGATCGGCACCGACAAGCGCACGGTGCTCGGCGACGCCGCCGACCTCGCCGTGCTGCAGCAGGCCGGTCTCGAACGCACGCAGACCATCGTCGTCACCACCCACCACGACGACGTCAACGCCTACCTGACGATCTACTGCCGCAAGCTGCGCCCGGAGGTGCAGATCCTGGCGCGCTGCACGGCCGAGCGCAGCATCGCGACCCTGCACCGCGCCGGCGCCGACAACGTGCTGAGCTACGCGTCGATGGGCAGCAACGTGATCCTCAACCACCTCAAGCACGACCGCACGCTGATGGTGGCCGAGGGGCTGGACGTGTTCCGCGCCGCCGTGCCGAGAGCGCTCGCGGGCCGCACCGTCGGCGACTGCGGCATCCGCGAGCGCACCGGCTGCAGCATCGTCGCGGTCGGCGAGAAGGGCGCGATGCGGATCGTGCCGGGCCCGGAGGAGAGCCTGCAGAGCGGGCACGACCTGCTGCTGATCGGCACCGTCGAGGCCCAGCGGGAGTTCTTCGCGCTCCATCCCGACGATCGCCGGCCGGCGGCGGCGGGGCGCGCGGCGGAGCGCGAGCGCGGTTGACGCCCCGGAGCGGGCTGGCGATCGTACGGAGGCACACGCTTCTCCCGAGGCGATCGCTGGCCCATGGCGACGCCGGACGCGCCCCCATGACGACGCCGCCCGAACTCCCCACGACCCTCGGCGCCCTGCGTGCCCGCGGCCACCGCCCCCGGTCCGTCAAGGAAGAGCTGCGCGACAACCTGATCGCGGCGCTCCGGACCGGTCTCCCCCTCTTTCCGGGCATCGTCGGCTACGACCGCACGGTGCTGCGCGACGTGCAGAACGCGATCCTGTCCGGGCACGACTTCATCCTGCTCGGCCTGCGCGGCCAGGCGAAGACCCGCATCCTGCGCAGCCTGACGTCGCTGCTCGACGAGCACGTGCCGGCGATCGCCGGGTGCGAGATCCGCGACGATCCGCTGCGGCCGGTCTGCGCGGCGTGCCGCGCGCGCGTCGCCGCGGACGGCGACGCGACCGGGGTCGTCTGGATCCCGCGCGCCGAGCGCTATCACGAGAAGCTCGCCACGCCGGACGTGACGATCGCCGACCTGATCGGCGACCTCGACCCGATCAAGGCGGCCGCTCGCGGCACCAGCCTCGCCGATCCCGAGGTCGTGCACTACGGGCTCCTGCCGCGCAGCAACCGCGGCATCTTCGCGATCAACGAGCTGCCCGACCTGCCGCCGCGCATCCAGGTCGGATTGCTGAACGTGCTCGAGGAAGGCGACGTGCAGATCCGCGGCTTCCCGCTGCGGCTGGAGCTCGACGTCGCGCTGTGCTTCTCGGCCAACCCCGAGGACTACACCCACCGCGGCTCGATCATCACGCCGCTGCGCGACCGCATCGCCGCGCAGATCCTGACGCACTACCCCCGTTCGCTCGAGCACGCGATGGCGATCACCGACCAGGAGAGCTGGACCGCGCGCGGCGGCGACGTGGAGGTGACGACGCCGGCCTGGCTCCGCCGCGCGATCGAGGAGGTCGCGATCCAGGGACGGGAGAGCGAGTTCGTCGACCAGACGTCGGGCGTCAGCGCGCGGCTGTCGATCGCGCTGCTCGAGAGCGTCGTGTCGAACGCGGAGCGCCGCGGCCTCTGCACCGGCAGCCGCCGCGTCACGGCCCGCACCGCCGACCTGCTGGGCGCCGCGAGCGCGATCCACGGCAAGGTGGAGCTCGTCTACGAGGGCGAACGCGAGGGCCCCGCGAGGGTCGCGAACCACCTGATCGGCAAGGCGCTCAAGACCGTGTTCGACGAGCTCGCGCCCGGGCCGGACCGCATCGAGAAGTCGAAGAAGCAGGACCTCGACCGCTTCGACGGCGTGCTCGGGTTCTTCCAGCGAGGCTCCACGCTCGACCTCGCCGACGATCTGCCCGACGACGAGCTGCTGGCCCGGCTGTCGCGCGTGGGCGGCCTGCGCGAGGTCGCAACCGAGCTGCTGCGGCCCGGGAGCGAGCCCGAACTCGCCGCGGCGATGGAGTTCGTGCTCGAGGGCCTGCACCAGAACGCGATGCTCGCACGCGAGCAGCTCGTGGACGGCCGCGTCTACCGCGACAGCTTCGAGGACATGGTGCGCAACCTGAAGCAGGAGTGACGACGTGCACTTCCGCTACGCGCGCTTCGACGCCGCCTTCGCGGACCGGAAGGAGCTGCTCGAGAAGCTCGAGCGCATCTTCCGCGAGCTGCTGCTGTTGACCGACGGCGACGCCGAAGCGTCGCTGCGTCACCTCGAGCGCATCGGCGAGCGCTACGACTGGTTCGACGAGCACTTCACGATCGACGACTTCCGCCGCTGGCTGGAGCAGCGGGGCGTCGTGCGCTCCGCGCCGCGGCCACGAAGATACGGTGCTCAACCCCGACGGTCGTGCCAACTCGACCGCCGATGGGCTAGAATTCGCCGTAGCGCATCGCAACCTATAGGACGCGCGTGGTCGCCGGCCGGTCCAAGCTCGCT
>CALKYL010000209.1 GCA_938003515.1 uncultured bacterium | reverse complement strand
CAGCACGGCGAGGCACCCCCGTTGGCCGCGAGCGTGCCCCACCGGCGGCGGCTCCGCCGGCGCGCCGGCGTGCGGCGGCTGGTCCTGCTGCGCTTCGAGCCGCGGCTGCAGAACATGACCGCCCGCCGCTTCGCCGAGGAGGTGCTGGTCGCGAAGCTGCGCGCGCGCGGCCTGCTGCTCGGCTACGACTCGGCGCTCGGCAAGGACCGCGAGGGCACGCCCGCGCGGTTCCGCGAGCTCGGCGCCGAGCTCGGCTTCGCCGTCGAGACCGGCGCGCCGTTCGAGGTCGACGGCAGACCGGTGTCCTCGACCGCGATCCGGGAGGCGATCGCGCGCGGCGACCTCGGCGCGGCGCACCGGTTCCTCGGCCGCTTTCCGGGCGCGCTCGGCCAGGTCGTGCACGGCGACGCGCGCGGCCGCACGCTCGGCTTCCCGACGGCCAACCTCGCCCTGCACGGCGGCGCGCTGCCGCCTGCCGGCGTCTACGCCGTCGAGGCGGTCGTCGACGGCGACACGTGGCCCGCGGTGGCCAACCTCGGCACCCGGCCGACCTTCGGCGACGGCGAGCCGACCCTCGAGGTGCACCTGCTCGACTTCGACGGCGACCTCTACGGACGCGAGCTCGAGGTCTCGTTCCGGCAGCTGCTGCGTCCGGAGCGACGCTTCGCCGACCCGGACGCGCTGCGCGAACAGATCGCGCGTGACGCCGAGGCGGCGCGCAAGGCGCTTCGCGCCTGAACGGAGCGGCCGCGACCGGGCCTCAGCCGCGGGGCGCGCCGCCGGCCTTGCGGAAGCGCAGGTGCGAGACGCTGATGTTGCCCTCGCGGAAGCCGGCCTCGCAGTAGGCGAAGTAGTAGTCCCAGGCGCGCAGCATCGACGGACCGCCGCGCGCGAGGAACGGCTCGGGCTGCCGCAGCACCGTGTCGCGCCACTGCGACAGCGTGGTCGCGTAGTGGGCGCCGAACTGCTCCAGGCGCTCCAGCCGCAGGTCCGTGTGCCGCGTCGCGGCGTCGACGATGGCCGACACCGACGGGATGAAGCTGCCCGGGAACACGTGGCACTTGATGTAGTCGGGCGCCTGCAGCGAGTCGCGGTAGTGCTGGTCGGCGATGGTGATCGCCTGCAGGCCGAGCAGGCCGCCGGGACGCAGCCGCTCGTCGCAGACTCGCAGGTAGGTCGGCAGGTACTTCGCCCCGACCGCCTCGATCATCTCGCAGGACACGACCTTGTCGAACACGCCCTCGAGGTCGCGGTAGTCGCTGAGCACGCACGCGACGCGCTCGTCGAGCCCGGCGTCGGCGATGCGCTGCCGCGCGCGCGCGAGCTGGTTCCGGGAGATCGTGGCCGTCGTCACCCGCGCGCCGAAGCGACCGGCGGCGTAGCGCGCGAAGCTGCCCCAGCCGGTGCCGATCTCGAGCAGCCGGTCGTCCATCTCGAGGTCGACGAGCTCGCACAGCCGGCGCAGCTTGGCCTGCTGCGCCTTCTCGAGCGGCTGGCCCTGGTATTCGAACCACGCCGACGAGTAGGTCATCGACGGATCGAGGAAGTGCGCGAACAGCTCGTCGCCGAGGTCGTAGTGGTCGTGGATGTTGCGGCGGCTGCCGCCGCGGCTGTTGCGCCGCAGCCACTGGCCGAGCTTGAGCAGCGCGCGCCTCGGCAGCGACCAGGGCGACCCGTCGACGTCGAGCATGACGTCGCGATCGCGCACGAACATCCTTAGCAGCGCGACCACGTCCGACGCCGACCAGCTGCCGGCGACGTAGGCCTCGCCCGCGCCGACGTCGCCGCCGAACGCGACCCGGCGCCAGAACACGGGATCGTGCACGAACAGGTCGACGGTCCCGAGCGGACCGTTCGGATCGCCGAGCACGGCGACGCCGAGACCATCGTGCAGCCGGATCGCGCCGGAGCGCAGGCCTTCGAGGCGGGACATGAGGCCCCGCCGGAGCGCGCGCTGCAGCGGCGACGGCGTCGCCATCGGGCCGCGTGCCGCCGCTGCGGGGCGCCGGGCGATCAGGCTCTGTTGGCTCATCGATCGGGCCCTTTCGCCGGATGCGGGTGGAAGGTTGCGCGCTTCCACCAGAGGCGCAGCGCCTGCCAGTAGATGCTCAGGACGACCTTGCCGGTCATCCACGGGTGGCGCAACAGGATGCCGGCGAGCGTGCGCCCGGTCCACGGCCGTCTCGCGGCCGTCAGCGACGCGTCGAAGACGGTGCGGTCGGCGGCCTGGTTCTCCATGTGCACGAAGAGCCGGTCGCCGGGAGCCGTCAGCCGCCACCGGTAGCGCTGCTCCATCGGCTGGAACGGGCTCACGTGGAACGCCTTGTCGAAGCTGCCCTCGACGACGCCGTCCGGCCGCGCCGGCAGCACGTAGTGATGGCGCTCGCCCCAGGGCGTGTTGGTGATCTCGGCGAGCACCGCGGCGAGGCGGCCGGACCGGTCGAAGCAGTAGTAGAAGCTGACGGGGTTGAACAGGTAGCCCCAGGACCGCAGGTTCGTCAGCAGCCGGACGGCGCCGTCGGGCCGGACGCCGATGCGGCGCGCGACCGCGTCCTTGACCGCGTCGACGAGCGGCACGTCCGGCGGGCCGAAGTAGTCCCGCCGGCGAAAGCGCATCGGCGCCAGCCGGCGGTGCGACCAGAGCCAGCGGCCGGCGAACGCGCGGTCGAGTTCGGCGAGGTCCAGGTAGACGAAGTAGAGGCGCACGGAGAACGCGTGCGCGGTGGCGTCGAACCGGCGGTGGCGCACGGCGCCGACGTAGATCGCGGTCTGGAGCGCCCGCGGCTCGCCGAGCGCCTCCGGCCGGGACTCGACCGCGAGCGTGCTCACGCGACCTGTTCCCCCTCCCCCGCGCCGCCCACGCCGAAGTCGTGCGCGACGCGCAGGGCGGCCTGCACCGCGTCCTCGTGGAACCCGTAGCCGCACCACGCGCCGCAGAACCAGACCCTTCGGCGGCCGTTGGTCGCCGCGACGCGCGCCTGCGCCGCGACGCCGCGCGCGTCGA
>CALKYL010000208.1 GCA_938003515.1 uncultured bacterium | reverse complement strand
CCGGCGGTGCGCCACGCCGCGTGGCTCGCGAAGCAGGCGCTGATCGAGCTGGTCGCGAAGCACCTCGGCGTGCCGGTCGGCGACGTCACCTGCGCCGAGGGCTCGGTCGGCACGAAGGCCGCGCGCCTGTCGTGGACCGACGCGTGCAAGCTGATCGGCCCGAACCCGCTCGAGCTGCACGGCGAGCGCTTCCCGAACTACGCGCAGGACCCGTTCCACGCCGGCGTCTGCGGCGCGCAGTTCGCAGAGGTGAAGGTCGACACGTGGACCGGCGAGGTCGAGGTCACGCGCATGTTCGGCGTGCAGGACTGCGGCCTCGTCGTCGCGAAGAAGCTCGCCGAGAGCCAGGTGCTCGGCGCGATGATCCAGGGGGTCAGCTACGCGCTGCACGAGCAGCGCATCATGGACAGCCGGAGCGGCCGCATGCTCAACGGCGACTTCCTGCGCTACAAGGTGACCGGCACCAAGGACCTGCCCGAGCTCGCCTGCCACCTGCACTCGGTGGCCAACGGCCACAGCAACTGCGGCGTCGCCGGCCTCGGCGAGCCGCCCGCGACCGCGTCGGCCGCCGCGATCGGCAACGCGGTGTTCCACGCGATCGGCGCCCCGGTGCGGCACCTGCCGATCACCCCCGACAAGGTGCTCGCCGCCATGTCGCGCCGCTGACCAGCAATCCAGGAGACACCCAGATGAAGCCGTTCACCTACGTGGTCCCGACGTCGCTGGCCGAGGCCGGCAGGGCCGCCGCCCGGCCCGACACGATCGTCAAGGGCGCGGGCCTCGACGTCGTCGACCGCATGAAGGAGCGCCTGCAGACGCCGCAGCGCATCGTCAACCTGCTGGCGGTCCGGGCCGAGCTGTTGGGTGTAGCCGCGAAGGACGGCGACGTCAAGATCGGGGCCCTGACGACGCTCAGCGAGCTCGAACAGGCGCCCGCGCTGCAGGACCGCGCGTTCACGGCGCTGACCCGCGCCGCGTCCACGACCGCGACGCCGCAGGTGCGCCACCGCGCGACCGTCGCCGGCAACGTGCTGCAGTTCACGCGCTGCTGGTACGTGCGCAGCGAGGCGTTCCGGTGCCTGCACGGCGGCCGCGGGCCGACGTGCCTCGCGATGACCGGCAACAACCGCTACCACGCGGTCATGGGCTGGCAGGACTGCGTGCGCGTGCACGCCAGCAACGTCGCGCCACCGCTGCTCGCGCTCGGCGCCGAATACACGACCGTGCGCGGCGACACCGTGCGCCGGCGCGCGTTCGCCGAGCTGTTCCCCGAGCAGCCGCGCGCCGAGTTGCCCGAGCACACGCTCGAAGACGGCGAGATCGTCACCGCGATCCACCTGCCGAAGCAGCCGGCCGGCACGCGCACGGCCTACGCCGAGAGCCGCGAGAAGCAGAGCTTCGACTGGGCGACGACGGCGTGCGCGGTGCGCGTCGTCATGGACGGCGGCACGATCCGCGCGGCGGACCTCGTGCTCGGCGCCGTCGCGCCGAACCCGCTGCCGCGCCCGCAGGCCGCGGCGATGCTGGTCGGCAAGCCGCCGTCCGAGCGCCTGTTCCAACGCGTCGCCGAGGCCGCCTTCGCCGGCGCGGCGCCGCTCGCGCACAACGCCTACAAGCTGCCGATCGGCAAGGCCGTCGTGCGCATGGCCCTCGAGGAGGCGACGAGGTGACGCGATGAAGACCCCCAGAGACACGAAGACCCACGCCGACCTGCTGCCGCCGAACGCGTGCCCGTCGCTGCTGATGAAGCACGTGCTGACCCACTCGCTCGCCGACGTCGTCTACGACGACCGCGACGAGCCGGGCGACGGCTACTTCTGGTGCGCGCGCACCTGCACGCCGGTCGGCCCCGACGACGAGCTGGTCGCGCCGAAGACCTGCTGCCCGGGCCGCGCGTGCTACGACGGACCGCAGGCGTGAGCGCGTGCGGCTGACCGGCACCTGGCACGGGGAATACGTGTACGGCGACGGCTACGGCGACCTCGCCGGCGCCCGCGTGCCGTTCGCGCTGAGCCTGACCGAGTCCGGCGCGGCGGCCCTGGTCGGCTTCGGCCGCATCACCGGCTACGTGCGCGACGACGCGAGCAAGGGCGGCATGCCCGAGCGCGGCCGCATCGCAGGGCGCCGGCGGCGGCAGCGCGTGCGCTTCGTCAAGGCGATGCCGAACCACTACCTCGCGCAGGGCGACGGCACCCTCGTCGGGCTGCGCGACGTGGTGCGCGCCCAGCACGGGCTCGAGCTGCCCGCGTCGCTGCCGCCGCATCGCATCGCCTACGAGGGCGAACTCGACCAGACCGGCGAGTCGATGCGCGGCACGTGGACCATCCTGCCGTGGACGGCTGCCGCCGGCGGCGGGGTCGTGCACGGTGCAGGCGGCACCGGCACCTGGTCGGCGCAGCGCCGCTCGCCGCTGCCGAGCGAGGTCTGACCGCGCCCGCTGCGAGCGGGCCTCAGCGCGGTCCGCCGGGCGGGCCGAGCAGGCGCTGCAGCCGCCGCCACTGGAACTCGTTGCTGTGCGCGCGCACGCGGCGGTCGAGCCCGTGCCGCGAGCGCGGGTAGACCATCAGCTCGACGTCCTGCTTGCCCTTGGCCTGCAGCTCCCACAAGAGCTGCATGGTGTTCTGCAGGTGCACGTTGTCGTCCATCGTGCCGTGGATCAGCACCAGCTGGCCGTGCAGGTCCCCGGCCGCCTTGATGACCGACGTGCGGTCGTAGCCGGCCTGGTTCTCCTGCGGCGTGCGCATGTAGCGCTCGGTGTAGATCGTGTCGTAGAGCCGCGAGTCGTGCGCGCCGACGCCGGCGAGGCCGAGCGCGAACTTCCTGCTGTGGGTCAGCGCGTAGGCGGCCATGAAGCCGCCGTAGGACCAGCCGCCGATCGCGACGCGGGCCGGGTCGCCGCCGAAGTCTTGGAGCACGTGGTCGACGGCGTCCTCGAGGTCGCGCAGCTCCTGCACGCCGAGCTGCCGGTAGCAGGTCCCGGTGTGCACCTGGCCGCGGCCGCTGGCCGAGCGCACGTTGACCTGCAGGACGACGAAGCCCTGCTGCGCGAGGAACTGGTGGTAGCTCGAGTGCGACCAGCGGTCGCGCACCGACGGCGCGTCGGGGCCCGAGTAGGTCGGCAGGAACACCGGGTAGCGCCGGCCTTCGCGCCAGTCGGGCGGCAGCTGCACGCTCGCGTCGAGCTCGTAGCCGTCGCGCGCCGGGATCGTCAGCCGCCGCTTCTCGCTGAACGCGTACTTCGCCGCCGCGCCGCGGTCGGCCTTCGCGATCTCCCGGACGACGGCGCCGGTCTCGCCGTCGAGCACGCGCAGCTCGGTCGCCCGGTCCATCGCCGAGAACCGGTCGAGCAAGAGCGAGCCGTCGGCGTTGAGCGTCGTCGCGTGCGTGCCGACGCCCGGGGTAAGGTGCACGAGCCCCGTGCCGTCGAGCGACACGCGGTACAGGTGCCGGCCGGTCGCGCCGTCCCGGGTGCCCTCGAACCACAGGAGCCCCCGCGCTTCGTCGACGCGCTCGATCGAGCGCACCTGCCACTCGCCCGCGGTGACCGCGCCCAGCAGCTCGCCGCCGCGCCGGTAGCGGTAGACGTGCTGGTAGCCGGTGCGCTCGCTGAGCCACAGGAACGTGCCGTCCTCGAGCCATCGCGGCGGCGTCGGCCGGTTGACCCAGGTCGGCGACTCCTCGCGGATCCAGGTCGTCGCGACGCCGGTCTCCGGGTCGACCGCGCACAGCTCGGCCCACGTCTGGATGCGGTCCTGCACCGTCGCCAGCAGCGTCGAGCCGTCCGGCGTCCAGCCGACGCGCACGACCAGCAGGTCCCGCGGGAAGCGCGACAGGTCGACCGGAACGACCCTGCGCGCGGCCGGGTGCGCGATCGACAGGGTGACGAAGGGGTTCGGGTCGCCGGCCTTCGGGTAGTTCGTGACCTCGGTGCGCACCGCGCGCTCCTCGTCGAGGAAGCCGTCCGGCACGTGGTCGACGATCGTGAACTCGCGCACCGGCGCCTCGTCGAGCGACAGGAACGCGCAGCGGCCGCCGACGGGGCTCCACCAGTGCCCCTGGAAGTCGCCGCGGCCGTACAGCTCCTCCTGGTAGACCCAATCGAGCACGCCGTGCAGCTGCTCGGGCCCGCCGTCGTCGGTCACCCGCCACAGCGCCTTCGCCGCGACGTCGACGATGCACAGGTCGTTGTTGCGCACGAACGACGCGAACGCGGCGTCCGGGCTCAGGTGCGCCTCGCGCTTGGGGCCCGCCGCGAGGCCGTCCTCGGTCAGGCGCTCCGCGGCCGCCGAG
>CALKYL010000207.1 GCA_938003515.1 uncultured bacterium | reverse complement strand
TGGTCTTCGGGCGGCAGTAGGGCGATGCGTCAGGCTGCCTCGGCCCCCCCCCCGGCGAGGGGGAGCACCAGGGCCGGCCGCGCCGGCGCGCGAAGGGCGCCGGGCTCGGCGCGACGACGCGGGAGTGACTGGCGCGGCCGTGATCGGGCGCACGTGACCGGCCGGGCGGGCGCCGCCCCGGCCGCCCTTGCCCGCTGGCGCCGCGGCGCCGACGATCCCGACGGGCCGCGATGTTCTACTGCACGATCCTGTTCTCGCTGAAGCCCGGCATCTCGCTGGTCCGCGTGCGCACCGCACGCGAGGCGCTGCAGAGCCTGATCGAGACGATGCCCGGCGTCGACCATCTGACGGTCACGCACAACGTCGCCGCCGACCGTCGCGGCTACAACCTCGCGCTGTTCTCGGCGTTCGAGTCGCGCACCGCGTGCGACATCTTCTTCCGGCACCCGGAATACGAACGCGTCTGGCGGGAGGTGCTCGACCCGCTCGTCGACCAGAAGATCGTCGCGCAGGGCAGTGACGACGCCTGACCCGCCGACACCCGGAACCTCCTGCGAGGCGACCGGCGCAACCGACGAGCCGGCTCGGAGGGACGGCCGGCGGGCTTGAAAGCGGCCGCGGCGCCGATGCAATGGGCGCATGAGCAACGTGAAGCGCGTGGCGGTCACCGGCGCCGCCGGACAGATCGGGTACTCCCTGCTGCCGCTGATCGCGAACGGCGGCGTCTTCGGTCCCGGCACGAAGGTCGCGCTGCAGCTGCTCGAGGTCACGCCGGTGCTGCAGGCCCTCGAGGGCGTGCGCATGGAACTCGAAGACTGCGCGTTCCCGCTGCTGACGAGCGTGACGTGCTCCGACGACCCGAACGTCGCGTTCCGGGACGCCGACCTGTGCCTGCTCGTGGGCAGCAAGCCGCGCGGACCGGGCATGGAGCGCAAGGACCTGCTGCAGGACAACGGCAAGATCTTCGTCGGCCAGGGCCGCGCGGTGGCCGCGGTCGCCGGACCCGACGTGCGCGTGGTGGTCGTCGGCAACCCGTGCAACACGAACTGCCTGATCGCGATGCACAACGCCGAGGGCGTGCCGCACGAGCGCTTCACGGCGATGACGCGGCTCGACCAGAGCCGCGCGAAGGCGCAGCTCGCCAACAAGGCGAAGAAGCACTGGTCGACCGTGAAGAACGTCACGATCTGGGGCAACCACAGCAACACGCAGTACCCCGACTGGCACCACGCGACGATCGACGGCGCGCCCGCCGCCAAGGCGGTCTCGGACGACGCGTGGCTGCGCGGCGAGTTCATCAAGACCGTGCAGGAGCGCGGCAAGGCGATCATCAACGCGCGCGGCAAGTCGTCGGCGATGTCGGCCGCGCAGGCCGCCGTCGACCACGCGAAGAGCCTCTACTCGAAGACGACGAAGGACGACTGGACGTCGCTGTGCGTGCCGAGCGACGGCAGCTACGGCACCCCCGAGGGCGTGATCTCGAGCTTCCCGTGCACCACGGACGGCAAGGGCAACTGGCAGATCGTGAAGGGCCTCGAGATGAACGAGTTCAGCGAGCAGAAGGCCCGGATCAGCTGGAAGGAGCTCGTCGAGGAGCGCGAGATGGTCCAGGACCTGCTCGGCGGCTGAGGTGGAGATCTGGCTCGTCGCGCTGACGGTCGTAGCCGGCGTCGCGATGGGCGCGATCAACAACGTCGCCGGCGGCGCGGGCGTGATCGGGCTGCTCGTGTTCGAGCACGGCTTCGGGCTGCCGCTGGCGACCGCCAACCCGTCGACCCGGCTCGCCGCGGTCGCGATCGGGACGTTCGCCTGCCTCGGCTTCGTGCGGGCCGGCCGGGCGATCCCGCGCCGGGCGTGGGCGCAGGCCCTGTGCGCCCTGCCGGGAGCGTTCCTGGGCAGCGCGCTCGCGCTCGAGCTGCCGCCGCTCTGGTTCCGCGGCTACCTCGCGGCCGTGCTGGTCCTGCTGCTCTGGCAGCAGCTGCGCGGCCGCCCCGCGGTCGACACTCGGCCGCGGCCGCTGTGGCAGGCGGCGGCCGGCTGCTTCGCGATCGGCCTGCACATGGGCTACGTGCAGATCGGCACGGGGCTCGTCGCGACGCTCGTGCTCGCCCACGGCTACGACCGCGACCTGCTCGCGGTCAACGCGGCGAAGAGCATCGTCGTCATCGTCACCTCGGTCGCGAGCGCCGGCTCGTTCGCGCTCAGCGGCGCGGTGGCGTGGACACCCGCCGTCGCGCTGGCCGTCGGCGCCGCCGCCGGCAGCTACTTCGCCAGCCACTGGAGCGTCGCGCGGGGCAGCGACGCCGTGCGCCGCGTCGTCGTGGTCATCGCGGCCCTGACGCTGGTCGACCAGCTGCGCGAGATCGCGCTGCTCTTGGCGGTCGACGGACGCTGACGGGCCCAAAAGCCGTGCGGCGCCGGCACCGGCGTGGCTAACCTGCGCGCATGAGTCGTCACGTCGTCGTCACCGGCGCCAGCTCCGGCATCGGCGCCGCCTGCGCCCGGGCGTTCGCCGCCCGCGGCGACCGTCTGTCGCTCGGCGCGCGCCGCTCCGAGCGTCTGCGAGCGATCGTCGAGGGCGCGTTCTGCCACCCGCTCGACGTCACCGACGCCGCGAGCGTGGAAGGCTTCCTGGCGGCCGCCGTCGCCGCCAACGGCCCGATCGACGTGCTCGTCAACAACGCCGGGCTCGCGCGGGGCACCGAGAAGATCGCCGAGGGCACCGGCGCGGCCTGGCGCGAGATGGTCGAGACCAACGTGCTCGGCCTGCTCGAGGTCACGCGCCGCGTGCTGCCCCGGATGGTCGCGCGCCGTCAGGGGCACGTCGTCGTCATCGGCTCGATCGCCGGCCACAAGGCCTACCCCGGCGGCGGCGTCTACTGTGGCACCAAGCGCGCGCTGCAGCCGATCTGCGAAGCGATGCGCATGGAGACCCTGGGCAGCGGCGTGCGCGTGACCAGCGTCGATCCGGGCCTCGTCGAGACCGAGTTCTCCCTGGTGCGTTTTCGCGGCGACACCGAGCGCGCGACGAAGGTCTACGAGGGCACCCGACCGTTGGTCGCCGAGGACGTCGCCGAGTGCGTGTTGTTCGCCGCCGATCGCCCGCCGCACGTCAACATCGACACGATCCTGGTCATGCCGACCGACCAGGCGGCGCCGCAGATGGTGCACCGGACCGACCGCTGACCCGCGCGATCGCGCGGGCCGCACGGCGGCCGGCGCTCACTTCTTCTCGATCCCGGCGACCTCCGGGGCCCACGCGACCGGCGCGGGCAGGTCGGGCATGTGCAGGGTCAGGAGCGCCATCGCGGTGCCGTAGCCGGCCGAGCGCGGGAAGTGCCGGTCGTTCCACGTGCCGTCGGCGTCGCGCGAGCGCGCCAGCACCCGTCGCATGCGGTCGCGCAGGACGTCCCGACGCTCCGGATCGGCGATGCGCTCGATCGCCTGCGCGCAGTAGACGTGGCCGAACAGGAAGTAGTAGGGCGCGACGCCGTAGGGCTGCACGTGGGTGCCGCGCTGGCTCTTGCGCACCGCGAGATCGTCCCAGTGGTCGAAGAACAGGTCGACGGCGCGCGACAGGCGCTCTGGATCGCCGCGGCCGGCGAGCATCAGCGTGGTCTCGCACGCGGCCGCCCGGGCGGCCGAGCCGGGCGTCTTGTCCAT
>CALKYL010000206.1 GCA_938003515.1 uncultured bacterium | reverse complement strand
CCGCTGGCGCCCGCCGGCAGCCCCCCCGGCGGCACGGTCAGCACGTGCTGCTGCGGCTCGAGCACGTAGCGGCACGTGCGCGCGAACGCGAGGCCGTTGACCCAGCTCGGCGCGCCGAGCGACGTCGAGGCCGCCTGGATGCCGAGCTGCGGGCCGAACGTCGGCCCGAAGCCGCACGACGTGCCGGTCGGACCGCAGGGACCCGTCCAGATCTGGCCGAAGAACGCGGTCGTGCACAGGCTCGCGCCGGTCATCGTCTCGGTCGCGAAGATCAGCTCGGGCAGCGGCACGGCGACGCCGCTGCACAGCACGGCCGCCGCCGACGGCGGCTGGCTCCAGTCGATCTCGATCGACTCGGTGTCGACGGCCGCGGTCACGCACGCGCCGGTCGCGTCGGTGACCCCGGCGCTCAGCACGAACGCGTCCATCTGCGCTTCGTCGTATGCGACCACGGCGCTCTGCGGCCACACCGACTGCACGCGCATGTCCGGCGTCCAGGTGATCGCCCACGGCGGCACGATCAGGACGTCGCCGTCGCGCACCAGGACCGACCCGCACAGGGGATTCGCCAGGATGTCCTGGTCGAGCGAGAACAGGACCCCGTAGGTCGGATCGCCCGCGACGGCGTCGACGTCGATCGGGGTCGCCGGCGGCAGCCCGAGCGCGATGTTGAACTCCTCCTGCCGCATGAAGTACTCGACCTGCCCGTCGGTCGGCAGGTTGCGGATGCGGCCGACGTCGCCCGGCCGCAGCGGCAGCGCGCTGACGTTGGTGCCGATCGGCGTCGCCGGCGACCAGAACACGTCGCGCGCGTTGCCGTTGTTCGGCACGCCCGCCGTCGACGGGCCGACGTAGAGGGCGTCGATCGCGCCGAAGAGCGCCGGGTTCCAGTAGAAGCCGTCGGCGTCCTCGTCGCCGGCCATGACGTGGAAGGCCGTGCGCGGCGCCACCTTCTCGGTGGACGCCACGGCACACGGCATCGTCGACCACTCGAGGTAGTGGATCTCGTTCGGCCGCAGCGCCTGCAGCACGGTGCCGCCGCTGCCCGAGAGCGAGAACTCGGGCGCCGCCGAGGAGAACGTCAGCAAGAGGTCGGGAGCCTGGCCGACGACGGGAGCGGCGAGCCACGTCGCCGCGATCAGAGACAGTGAGCGGAGTTTCATCGTCCCTCCTTTGGAACGAGCTGCGGCTCTAGAGGCAGGAGGCGGCGTTGCGCACGCGCGCGGCCCGAAATCCTCTGCAGGACGGCGGCTCGCCGCGCACCGGCCGGAGGCCGCGTCGGTCCGAGGAGACGGCGCCCGGGCCGGACGGGGTGCCGGGAAGCCGGGGCACGCACGCCTTCCCGCGAGGCGTCAGCGCTGCCGCGGCACCTCGTCCGGCGCCGTCCAGACGTAGACGTAGCTCGGGGCGTCCCAGCGGTGCGCGAGGGCCACGAGACGCCGGCCCCCGTCCACGAAGTAGACGTCGGTCGGGCCGTAGACGAGGTCGCCCAGCACGAGCAGCTCGCGCATCGTGCGCGTGTCCCACAGGCGCACCGCGTGGTCGGAGCCGGCCGTCGCGAGCCGCGTGCCGTCGGGGCTGATCGCCGCGCCGATCGTGCTGGTGCGCAGGGCCTGCAGCGGGCCGTCGCCGCGCCGCCAGCGCAGCTGGCCCAGGAACAGGCCGGCGACGAACAGGTCCTCGCGGCGCGCCAGGCCACCGACGATGACGTCCTCTTCCGCGAGCCGGAGCGTGCGGTCGATCGCGCCGGTCCCGGGATCGAGCCAGCGCAGGGTCGATTCGGCGCTCCCGACCACGAAGCGCCCGGACTCGGGGTCGTGGAGCGCCCGTCCCGTGCCGCACGACAGCTCGAGCACGTGCTGCAGTTCCAGCGTCGGCAAGGACCACACCAGCACGCGGTCGCCGTGGCCCCCGACGAGCCAGCGCTCGGCCGGGTCGATCGCCAGCCGTTCGACGTAGCGATCGCCGGTCGGTCCCTCGGCGAGCCGCCGCCCGTCCGCGATCGCGAACGCGGCGACGGACGATCCGCCGGCGACGTAGACCCGGTCCCGGCCGATCGCGCTGCCGGCCCAGCGCTCCTCGGCCTCGATGCAGAGCGCGACGTCGAGCGTGTGCGCGTGCCACACGGTGATCGTGCCGTCCTGCGCCGCCGCGGCGAACCGGGCGCCGTCCGGCGACGCCGACAGCGAGCGCGCGTCCCGACCGGCCGCGAGACGCCGCCGCGACTGCGGGGGCTGCGCCGCCCACAGCCGCCAGGTCATGTCGCGGCTCGACGTCAGCAGGCGCTCGCCCTTAGGGTCGAGGGCCATCCCGGTCGAACCGCTGCGATGCCCGTGGAAGCGGCCCACCAGCTGCAGCGTGCGCGTATCCCAGGCCTGCACGCGGCAGTCGTCCCAACCGCCGTTGGCGTAGACCGTGAGCCCGTCCGGCGACAGCGCGAGCGCACGCATGCGCATCTGGCCGGGCAACATCGCTCGCAGTCGCCCCGTCGACAGGTCCCACACGCCGACCGCCGTGTCGACGGACGCGCTGTACAGCCGGTCGTGCGCTCCGTCGACCAGGAGGTCGTCGATCCAGTCGCTGTGGCCGCGCAGCTCCGCGCGCGTCTCGCCGCTGGTCGCGTCGACGCGTCGGATCGTGCCGTCGGCGAAGCCGACGACGAGTTCGTCGTCGCCGACGAAGGCGAGCGCCGTGACGCCGGCGTCGAACGCCCACGGCCCGGCCGCGCCGGACCCGCCGTCGACGGCGACCACGTCCACGCGGCCGTACAGGCTCGTGCCTTCCGGCTTGCTGCCGGCCGCGATCAGGCGGCGACTCGGCGACCACGCGATTGCGGTGACGTTGCGATCGACGGTCAGCACGTCCCGTTGGTGCCGCCCGTCGAGGTAGCTCCAAAGGCCGACCGTGCGGTCGTTCGCGATCGCGACGGCGCCGCGGTCGCGATCGAGCGCGTTCGCGCGGTAGGTTCCGCTCCAGTCCGCGAGCGTGTGCTCCCGCTCGCCGGACCCGACCGACCACACGCCGATCGCACCGTAGTCCTCGAAGCCGAGGAAGCGATCGTCGTCGATCCACGCGACGTCCATCAGCAGCGCCTCGACCGCGACCGCCTTCGACGCGTGCTCGACGTCCGCCGCGAGGTGGCGCCACTCCCAGCCGCGGCTCGCGGGGTCCGCGGCGTCGAGGTGCGCCAGCGCGGTGCGCACGTCGCCGGTCTGCATCGCCAGCTGGGCCGCCGTCATGCTCGCGGCGTAGGAGCTCGCCACCGCCGCGTCGCGCTGCCGCGAGGCTTCGTCGCCCTGGTCGACGGCCTCCCGCCGGGCGGCGTCGACGACGTCCAGCGCCCAGGCCAGGCCGGCGATGGCGACCACGACCGCCACGAGCGCGCTCGCGGCGATGCCGACGCCGAGCCGGTGCCGCGCGACGAACTTGCGCAGCCAGTAGGACGCCACGCGTTCGCGCACCGAGACCGGCTCGCGACGCAGGTGGCGCTCGACGTCGTCGGCGAGCGCGGCGACCGACGGGTAGCGGTCGTCCGGCCGACGTGCGATCGCCTTCAGGACGACCCAGTCGAGGTCGGTGCGCAGGCGGCGCCGCAGCGCCACGGCCGACGTGCCGCGGCGACGGGCCACGTCGGCCGCGCCGGATGCGCCCGCGTGCAGGAGTTCGCTCGGCCGCGCGGGGTCCTCCTCGGCGAGCATGCGCGCCATCGCCGCCGAGCCGCCACGCAACCGGTCGCGGGGGAACGGCAGCTGGCCGGTCATCAGCTCGCACAGCAGCACCCCGAGCGCGTAGACGTCGGACCGGGTGTCGACCGGTTCGCCGTTCGCCTGCTCGGGGCTCATGTAGCCGGGCGTGCCGACCTGGGCACCCTCGCGGGTCAGCGCCGGCCCGTCCGTGTCCTCCGCGGCCAGCAACTTCGCGACGCCGAAGTCGATGACCTTCGGCCGCGGGCGCCCGTCCTCGTCGAACACGAGCACGTTCGACGGCTTGACGTCGCGGTGCACGACGCCGCGCTGGTGGGCGTGCTGGATCGCGGCGCAGACGGCGGCGAAGACGCGCAGCCGCGCGTCGACGTCCATGCCGGCCGCGTCGCACCACGTCGTCACCGGCTTGCCGTCGACGAACTCCATCGCGAAGTAGTGCAGGCCCTCGGCGGTCACGCCGGCGTCGAAGATCCTGGCGATGTTGGCGTGCTGCAGCCGCGCGAGCGCGTGGCGTTCGCCCTCGAAGCGCGACAGCGCCCGCGCGTCGACGCGTCCGGGCCGCAGCACCTTGAGCGCGACGGTGCGCCGCACCGGCTCCTGCTGCTCGGCGAGGTACACGGTCCCGAAGCCGCCCTGGCCGAGCACCCGGTGGATCACGAAGTGCCCGATGCGCTCGGAGGGCGCGGGCGCCTCGAGCTGCTCGCGCACCCGACCGAACAGGTCGTCGCTGCGGGTCAGCACGTCGGCCCGGGCCCGCAGCGCCGCCGCGTGGCGCGGGTTGTCCCGGCAGAGCGCGTCGAGGCGGCCCGGCCGCGACCCCGGGTCGCCGTCGAACCAGACGTCGTACAGGCGGCCCTCGAGCGCTGCCGGCAGGTCATGGGAGTCCGCGGGGGCCGCCATCTCAGCCCGTCACGGTAGCGGCCCGCCGCGCGAGGGGCATCCCGGGTGTAGGCTTGCTCTGGTGCCGGACGACCCGCTCGAGCCGTTGGTGGAAGCCGCGACCGGCGGCGATCCCGTCGCGCTCGACGAGCTCGTCGCGCGCTACCTGCCGCGGCTGCACGCGCACGTGCGGCCGCACATGGACGGACCGCTGCGCGCCCACGAGGCGTCGATGGACGCCGTGCAGTCGGTCTGCCGCGAAGTGCTCGGCGCCCGAGAGCAGTTCGAGTATCGCGGCGAAGGCCCGCTGCTCGGGTGGCTCTTGACGACCGCGCTCAACAAGCTGCGCGAACGGGCGCGCTTCCACGGCCGCCAGAAGCGCGACGCGCGCCGCGAGACGCCCGAGGACCTCGTCGACCCGTCGGTCTACGCCGCGCTGGTGACGCCGAGCCGCGACGCGATCGGGCGCGAGGAGGTCGAGCGGCTCGAGCGCGCGCTCGCGCGCCTGCCCGACGACCACCGCGAGGTCATCGTGCTGGCGCGCATCGTCGGTCTGCCGCACGCCGAGATCGCGGCGCGCATGGACCGCAGCGCGTCGGCCACGCGCAACCTGCTCGGCCGTGCGCTGACGGGGCTGATGAAGGAGCTCGATGTCCAGGACAGCGGTCACGAGAGGCCCTCCGGGGACTGAGCGGTCGTGTCCGGCGACGGATCGCCGCCGCTCAGTGGGACCAGATGATGTCGACGTCGTCCGAGACGACCCACCCGAAGGCGTTGGTGCCGGGCGTGTAGATCGCCCACTGGAACGCGAGCGCCGTCGCGTTGGGCACCGAGCACGGGATCGGGATCGCGACCGAGCCGGCGCCGGCGCCGTTCGTCACGACGGGCAGCACGTCGAGGAACGGCAGGCCCGCGTAGAGGCTGCAGCCCGGGGCGCCGGGGATCGGCGTCGTCGTGAAGACGTTGCTCGCGATCAGCGCCGCGATGCTGTTGGCCGGCGCTCCGCCGATCGTGACGCGGAAGCCGTCGTTGCCGGGGATCGGCGCGCCGCCGGACGTGCCGATCGCGGCGAGCTCGCCGAGCGGGCCGGGGCAGGCGACACCGTACGGGAAGACGCCCGGCAGCACGGGCTCGAAGAAGCGCGCCCTGACGTCGTTGATCGCGCCGCCGGCCGGCCCGGTCTGGGCCTTCCATGTGATCAGGGTCGTGTTGGTGCGCTTCTCGAGCGACGTGTGGATCGGCCGTGACGCGACCGCGAGCTCGTCCTGCGGCGCGCTCGGCGCGTCGATCAGCCTGTGATCGGTGGCGACGGTGCCGTCGAGCAGCACGCGCGCCGCGCGCACGTCGGCGTCGAACTGGTTCGGCGGCACGATCTCGACGTAGGCGACCGTGAACTCGCAGAAGCCTGCGCCCACCGCCGGACTGCCCTCGAAGTTCGACGTCGCTCGCACGTCGAAGGCCGCGCCGGCCGGGCCGTCGAGGTCGTACATGCGGGCCCGGATGTCGCCGTCCTGTTCCCACGCGATGCAGAACCGCATGTCCGAGCCGTCCTGGTGCAGGTCGGCGCGGGACGCGATGTCACAGTTGACGTCGTTGCCTGGGAAGAACTCGACGGCGTCCAGCGAATCGACCACGACCAGAGTCGAAGGATTCGGCAGGAACCGGAACGACGCGGTCTCGACGTGGAAGTTGCCCGGCGCCGGGGAAGGCAGCCAGCGTTCCCAGACGATGCGGTTCGCGAACCAGTTCTGGCCGCCGATCGACAGTCGCGCGTCGCTCGGCGCCAGGCGGACGCTGCGCACGTAGCCGTTGGCGAAGCCATACAGCACGCGCTCGGGGCCGGCGATCACGCTCGTCGGGATCGCCGGGAACTGCCAGCGCAGGTCGCGCAGCATGATCTGGCGCGGCTCGGGCGCGGCAGCGGCCTTGCGGTTCCACGCCACGGTCATCAAGGGGTTGCCGGGGCCGGCGACGTCGGGGCGCGCGTCGACTTCGCCGGCTGCCGGGCTGCTGATCGCGAAGTCGCTCGCGGGGAAGCCGCCGCTCAGAGAGTCGCAGAAGCGGCCGCGGATGCCGGTCGGCGACTCCCAGACGACGAGGAACGCGTTGCTGGTCAGGCACTTGCTGAACGCCACCGCCGGGTTGCCGATGCCGGCCGCCGCCGCCGGCGTGATCGCGAGCACGCCCGTCGTCGAGGACCCGCTGCCGTCGAAGATCTCGCCGCGGATGCCGGTCGTGCTGGTGAAGGCGCGCTGCCAGACGACGATGTAGCGGTCGCGGTCGAGGTCGTAGGCGACGTCGGGCTGGCTGTCGTTCCAGGTCGGGCCGCCGGGGTTGAAGACCGGCCCGACCGCGGGGTCGACCACGATCGGGTAGTTCGCGCCGTCGACGAAGGCGGCCGGCACGACGAGCTCGAGCAGGCCTTCGCCGTCGTAGCGCGTCGCCACCTCGATCGGCGCGCCGCCGCGGTCGAACGCGAACGCCTCCCCGTAGCGGATCGCCGGCGCGTCGCCGTGGCGGAACTGGAGCGCCTGGTGGCCGAGCGGGGCGGGCGCGGCCGCGACGTTGCCGGCGACGGCCAGCGCCAGCACGAGGTCGCCGCTGCCCGCCGGGCGTTCGGAGACGTGGAACGACTGCTCGTGGGCGGCGGGCAGGACCTCGTGGGGCTGGAAGAGGGCCGTGGGCCCGGCGTGGGCCGCCGTCGAGCTCCGGCGCGACCGCGGCCGGCGCGTCGACGCCCGCGGCCTCGCGCCGGCTGCCGACGAAGCGGAGCGTCAGGGTCGGCTCGTCGACGCCGGGCGCGAGCGGCGGCGTCACGAGCGTGATCCCGCCGCGCACGAACTCGGCGCGAAAGCGCGCGCCGTCGGCGTGCACGCGGTCCGGGCCGTCCTGCCAGACGCCGAAGCGCAGGCTCGGGTCGGCGGCGACCCGCGCGGCGAGCGCAGCCTCCAGGCCGTCGGGTTCCGGGTTCTGGGCCGTGGCGAAGACGGCCGTGAGGAGGCAGCACGCTGCCAGAAGGAACGCGGGATCGGATCTCATCGCGATGGGGATCGGCGAACGGGAAGGGCGACGCGACGCCCTGATGGCGCCGCGCCATGCCTGAATGACGAACGCGGCGGCGCGTGTCGTGGCGCGAACGCGATTCCGCTCGCCGACGCCGTCGAGGTGGTCCCAGCCGCGCCCGACGGAGGCGTTCGCGGTCAGCGCCGCTGGCCGCCTGCGTCGGCCCCCGGGTCGGTCGCCGGTTCCCGACCGGATCCGCGCGGTGCGAGCAGCTGCCGCAGCCGTTCGGCTGCCGCCGTGGCGTCGACACCGGCGCAGCGGGCGAGTTCGTGCTCGACCGCGGCGAGACGGCGGCGCGTCGTCTCGTCGATGCCGGCTTCGGGCGGCCACCCGGCGAGGCCTTCGCCGACCGCGGTCCGCAGCCGCGTGGCGTCGGCCCCGTTGCCGGCGGCTTCGTGGGCCGCAGCCAGATCGGCCAGGCACAGCACCAGTTCGGCGCGGGCGGCGCCGCTGCCCGCGGCCCGCTCCGCGACCCCGACCAGGTCGTCGGCGACCTGCTCGAGCGCCGCCCGCGACGGCCCGTCACCGCGCCGCGCGGCCGAAGCGAGCGCGCCGCGGCGCAGCTGGCAGTGCTCGAACGCCGTGGCCGGTCGGGGCAGCAGCTGCTGCTGCGCCGCGGCCGGGAGCGTCGGCCAGTCCCGCTCGGCGTCGGACCACGCAGCCGGCGACGCGGTCGCGTCGACCAGCGACGCGACCAGCGCGCGCCGCAGGGTCCACTTCAAGAGGTCGGCCGCGCGGCTCGCGTTGCGCGGGCTCCGCGACAGGTTGTCGAGCGCCTGCTGTCGCGCCGCGTCGAGCAGCGGCCGCGCGTCTTCGAGGTCGCCCGACTCGGCGCGGAACACGCCCTCGTTGAACAGCAGCACGCCGCGCAGCTGGCGGCTGCGCCAGTCGTCGGGCCGCAGCCGGATCACCTCTTCGCTGTGGCTGCGGGCCGCCGCGAAGTGGTCGGCCGCGCGCGCATCACCGGCGAGGGCGCGGGCGACCGCGACGTTCATGCCCGCGCGCGCGGCGCCTTCGTGCCAATCGGCTTCATGGGGGTGGCGCGCCAGCAGCCCCTCGAGCAGCAAGAGCGACTCGCGGTGCATCGCTTCGGCGACGGCGGCGTCGTCCCCGCGGCGGTTGCCGAGGTTGAACAACGCCGTGGCCAGTTCGTAGCGGTAGTTGGTGTTGTCGGCTTGTTCGGCGACCAGCGCGCGACACAGCGCGACGGCGCGTTCGAGCGCGGCGATCGCGTCGGCCCGCCGGCCGTCGGCGTCGTGGACCGAAGCCCACTTCGTCCATACGTTCGCGAGCCGCGCGCGGTAGGTCGGCATGCCGGGGAAGCTCGCCGCCAGCCGTTCGAGCAGCTCACGCGCCTCGTCCAGCGCCGCCGCGCGCGCCTCGCGGTCCCCGACGCCGAGCAGCAGGCTCGCCTCGAGCACACGGCAGTCCGCCAGCGACGCCTGCGCGTGGCGGTCGTCGGGAGCCGCTGCCAGCCGCGCGCGCAGCCGCGCCGACGCCGCCCGATAGTCCTCCGCCGCGGCCTCGGCGCGGTCGTCGCCGTGGTGCAGGTGCCCGCGCAGCTGCAGCAACGCGGCGACTGCGACCGCCGCGTCGGCGGAGTCGGCATCGGTGAGGCCGCCGGCGAGCGCGAGGCCTCGCTCGACAGCCGCCATCGCGGCGGCGCGATCGTTGCTCCGACGCAGCAAGATGCCGCTGCGGCGCACCAGCTGCATCGCCTGCAACCGGTCCCGGTCGTCGCGGCTGCCGTGCTCGAGCTCGCGCGCAGCCTGCTCGAACGCGGCGAGCGCCGCTGGCAGGTCGGCGCGTTGGCGGTCGCGTTCGCCGCGGAACAGGTGCCAGCGTGACCGCAGCGCGGCGGTCTTCGGGTGTCCGGACAGTTTCCGCAGCGCCAGGTCGGCCTCGCCGTGCAGCCGGTCGGCGCGCTCCGGATTGCCGAGCGACAGCTCGAGCGTCGCCGCGAGCAGCAGCGCGTCGACCTGCTGCGTCAGCAGCGCGGGGTCGTCGGGCGCCCCCGCGTGCACCTCGCGCAGGAACTCGAGCGCGCGCTGCTGGATCTCGCGGCGCAGGCGCTCCAGGCCCGGCACGTCGTCGAGTTCTTCTTCCTGGAGACGCACGAGTTCGGCGACGGCCTCGCGCGCCGAACCGAGATGCCGGAACGCCCGGGCCTCGGCGTTCCGCG
>CALKYL010000205.1 GCA_938003515.1 uncultured bacterium | reverse complement strand
CAGGTGCAGCTCCTCGTGTGGTTGTTCGCGATGCGCGTGATGATGATCGTCGCCAGCGTCGGCTCCTACTGGATCAACGAGAGCTTCGCTCGCAGCCAGTACGCCGAAGCCGACAAGATGAACTTCGAAGCACCGCTGACGAAGTTGGTATGGCTGACGTCCATGGTGTCGGTGACGATGACCTTCGTCGTATCCTACCTGATCATCCCCGATCTAGCCGGTGACGGCAGCATGTGGTGGAAGCTCAGCGCCATCATCACCTGCGGCACGATCGCCGGCGCGGTGATCCCCGAGGTCGTCAAGATCTTCACCTCGACCGAGTCGGCGCACGTGCGCGAGGTGGTCAAGGCCTCGCAAGAAGGCGGTGCGTCCCTGAACATCCTCGCCGGCCTCACCGCCGGCAACTTCAGCGCCTACTGGATGGGCATCACGCTGATCGTGCTGATGGGCACCGCCTACGGCGTCAGCTCGCTGTTCCCCACCGACCTGATGCAGGCGGACGCCGTCTTCGCGTTCGGCCTCGTCGCCTTCGGCTTCCTCGGCATGGGTCCAGTGACGATCGCGGTCGACTCGTACGGCCCGGTCACGGACAACGCCCAGTCGGTCTACGAGCTGTCGCTGATCGAAGAGGTCCCGAACGTCGCCGCCGACATCAAGAAGGAGCACGGCTTCGACCTCGACTTCGATCGCGCCAAGCATTTCCTCGAGGAGAACGACGGCGCCGGAAACACGTTCAAGGCGACGGCGAAGCCCGTCCTGATCGGCACCGCGGTCGTCGGCGCCACGACCATGATCTTCTCGATCATCTTCGTGCTCACCCACGGCCTGACGATCGGCCTCGAGAAGCTGTCGCTCCTGCACCCGCCGTTCCTGCTCGGCATGATCGCCGGCGGCTCGGTGATCTACTGGTTCACCGGCGCTTCGACGCAGGCGGTTTCGACGGGCGCGTACCGTGCGGTCGAGTTCATCAAGGCGAACATCAAGCTCGACGACAAGCAGACCAAGGCCAACGTCGAGGACTCGAAGCGCGTCGTCGCGATCTGCACGACCTACGCACAGCGCGGCATGTTCAACATCTTTCTGAGCGTGTTCTTCGCGACCCTCGCCTTCGCCTGCGTCGAGTCCTACTTCTTCATCGGCTACTTGATCTCGATCGCCATGTTCGGCCTGTTCCAGGCCGTGTTCATGGCCAACGCCGGCGGCGCCTGGGACAACGCCAAGAAGCTGGTCGAGGTGGAGATGCAGCAGAAGGGCACGCCGCTCCACGAGGCCACGGTCGTGGGCGACACCGTCGGCGACCCGTTCAAGGACACCTCGTCGGTGGCGATGAACCCGATCATCAAGTTCACCACGTTGTTCGGCCTGCTCGCCGTCGAGCTCGCGGAGGAGCTCACCACGGAGACCCGACTGTTGATCGCCGCGATCTTCTTCCTGGTCTCGGCCGTGTTCGTCTACCGATCCTTCTACGGCATGCGCATCGAAACCGCGACCGAGAAGGAGAAGTTCGCCACTTCCTGAGGCGACGCTCGCGTCGCTTCGGCAGGGAGGCACCGCCCACCTCGTGAGCGGTGCCTCCTCGGCCCTTCCCCCGCCGGCGCGGCCCCCCCGGGCCGCGCCGGCCCGAGCTCACCCGAACGGATTGCACGGCCGCTGGCCGTTGAACGGAAGCTCGAACGGCTCGGCGGCGTCGCAGTCGCCGTTGCAGAAGTTCTCGATCGTCCCGCCTGGCTGCAGGAACTGGAAGAGCTGTGCGATCGCCGCGGGAATGAACGCCTGGCGCCCGTGCGGATCGCAACGATTCAACACCGGCTGCACGTTGGTCAGCGGCGGGATGAACGTCGACTGCACCGGGTCGTTGGGGTCGAACGCCCCCGCATCGTAGAACTGAACGGCGCTCGTCAGGGGCCCGGGCTGCAGCGGCAGCCCAGGAAGTTCCTTCAGGATCGAGCCCTCGACGCTCGGCAGCCCGAGAGTCCGCGCCGCGAGCTCGGTCGCCTGGTTGCTCACGAGCTGGTCGTGCAAGGCCGCCGTCATCAGCACGTTCTTCGCGTTCGTTCCCGGAAGCGGATCCGTGGTGATGTGCGTGGCGTAGCCCGCCGACTCACCGCGCACCCACAGCTCGTGCGTCAGCAGCAACAAGAGCCGCTGCTGAACCGGGTCGATCACCCCGGTCAGACGAATCGCCGCTTCGAACGCGAGAAAAGCGACCGACCGCGGCAGTAGGAGCGAGAAGTTGATCCCCGGAACGTTGACGGCGACGTTCTCCACGTCGGGCGACAACGCCGCGAACATCAGGCCCATGATCCCGCCGAGGCTCGCGCCAAAGTAGAACTGCTCGACTTCTGCACCGGGAAAGGCACCGCCGCCCTCGGGCAGCTGGAACGCCGGGTCGATGTTGAACACTCCGGTCTTCATCATGCGTGCGAGGACCAGCGTGTTGAGTTGTCCCTGCCGCAGCCGATCGGGAAGTGCCGGGAAATTGCGCGGTTGGTCGAGCGCCACCCGACCGACGAAGCTCGTCGGGATATTGTCCCCACCGCCGGAGTCTAGCGCCACCAACCCAGTCCAGTCGGTCGCGCCGGCGATGTACTCGAACGCATCGACCTCACGCGTCGTCGTCAGCTGGCGCACGATGTCGCGGCCGTCGCCGAACAACCCGTGCCCGAGCACGACGGGATGAGCGATGCCACTGTCCGGCGCGAACAGCGAGCATGGCAGCGCGATCGTGAACGGCGGAAAGGTGAAGCCGTCGGCGAGCGGCGAGCCGTCTTCCCCGCGACGGAACGTCGCCGCGTTCTCGGGCTCGAGGAGCGGGTCGGCGGTGAGATAGAGCGGAACGCGAAACGTACCCTCGATGCGCCGCCAGACGCGGGTGCCGGCCACGTTGCAGTCGTTCTCGAACACCGCTTCGACGTTGAAGAGGCTGGTGGCATCGGCCGTCTCGAGCCAGGCGAACGTGTCGTCGCGCATCTGCAGCATCTCGCCGGTGAGACTGGCATCGCTGGCGACGGTGAAGTCGAACGCGAGCACCAGATCGTCGCGCTCGACCCCGAAGGCGTCGAGCTCGGCGAACAAGCCTTCCATCTGCGGCCGTCTCGCTTCGAGCGCCGCGATCTCGCTCGGCGTGCCGTCGCGCAACGCGGCGAACGCGGGCTCCGCCGCCACCGGGGCACCTAGGCGGTCGCGCAGATTGCGCATGGCGACGATGTAGCGGCGCCCGGGGAGAAGGCTCTGCGCCGGGTTCATGATGAGCGTCTCGCGCTCGATCAGGTTGTTGATCTCGGCGCGCGACTCGACCTCGATGAAGTGGAGGACCTGCGCACCCGTCTCGGCGTCAAACAGCAGCGTTGGGCTGTTCGGATCGAGCGAGCTCGCGTCGTGCGAGCGAATGGACTCGAGCAGCCGCGAGGCGCCGCTGAGCTCGGGATCCACGCCGCCCGGGAAATGCATCGTGATGCCCACAGTCGGGCTGTAGCCGTCGAGCGCGAGATACGGCTCGATCGGGATCGGACGTCCGCGCTGGCGCGGCATGCCGCTCAACGGGAACGCCAGACGAACGCCGGTGTCGGTGGCGGCGGGCTCGAGGAAGCGCGACGACGGATACGGGAGCAGGCACGCGGCACCGTTCAGAATCTCGCACTCGTCGGGGTTCTCGAGCGCGATCGTCGAGAACGATACGTCCGCCTCGAGCACCTCGTCTCCGTAGTCGACGCGGACGGCGAGCGCGTGCTCGCCGCCGCTGAGGGCGGTCACCAGGCCCGAGGCCGTCCCTGCACCGCTGTCGACGTCGAGGTCGATCGCGGAACCGTCGACCTCAGCGCTCACGGCGAGGGGAACGGTTTGCACGTCGAACGCGAAAGACACGGGGACGGCGGCGGCGAGCTCGAGCACGCCAAGCTGCGGGCGCTGGATCTCCGGTGCCACGCGATCCGGCGGCGTGGCGGTGGCCGTCGCCGTCGCCGTGCTGGTGGCCGTCGCGCTCGCGGTCGGCACCGCCGTCGGGGTCGCCGTCGGAATCGTCGTCGGCGTCGCCGTGGGCACCGGCG
>CALKYL010000204.1 GCA_938003515.1 uncultured bacterium | reverse complement strand
TGTGACTGGAGTTCAGACGTGTGCTCTTCCGATCTGCTGCCGCCGTGCCGCGACGGCGTCGACCTCGGCGTCGTGTTCGCCAACGACGCCGGCTACCTCGGCATGTGCGGCCACGGCGCGATCGGCGTCGCGACCGTCGCGGTCGCGATGGGCATGGTGCGCGCGGTCGAGCCGGTCACCGAGGTCGCGCTCGACACGCCGGCGGGGCTGGTGCGGTGCCGGGTCGCCGTCGCCGACGGCCGGCCGCGCAGCGTCACGATAACCAACGTGCCGGCGTTCCTGTTCCGCCAGCGCGCGGTGGTGCCGGTGCACGGCTTCGGCAAGGTCGCCGCCGACGTCGCCTGGGGCGGCAACTGGTTCGCGTTCGTCGAGGCCGAGCAGCTCGGGCTCCGGGTCGACGCGGCGAGCCTGCCGGTGCTGATGCAGGCGGCGACCGCGGTGCGCGAGGCGCTGGTGCGCGAGGGCGTGCGCGGCGTGCACCCCGAACGCGGCGACGAGGAGATCGTCGACCACGTCAAGCTGTTCGCGCCGCTCGACGACGAACCGCCGGGCGCGCGGGCGCTGACCCTGTGCCCGGGCCGCGCGTGGGACCGCTCGCCGTGCGGCACCGGCACGTCGGCGAAGGCCGCCGTGCTGCACGCCAAGGGCGAGCTCGCGAAGGGCGCGTGGTTCCAGAGCGAGAGCGTGATCGGCACGCGCTTCCGCGCGCGCGTCGTCGACGAGGTCACGGTCGGCTCGAGGCCGGCGGTGGTCACCGAGGTCGAGGGCGCGGCGTGGATCACCGGCCTGCCGACGTTCGTCATCGACCCCGACGATCCGTGCGCGCACGGCCTGCCGGGAACGGGCGCGTGAGCCGACGCCGCAAGCTCGGCTACGCACTGCTCGCGCTCGCGCTGGCCCTCCTGCTCGCCGAGCTCGCGACCAAGGCGTGGCTGCTCCTGCTCGCGGACGAGGCGTCGTTCCGGCGCTTCGCGTCGCTGTCGCAGCTGCGGGCCCGATACGGCGCGTTCGACCGCTTCGAGGCACACCGGCATCTCGGCTTCGCGCTGGCGCCGGGGTTCCGGTCGGGGCCCAACCGGCACAACGCGCTCGGCATGCGCGGCGACGAGGTCGCCGTCCGAAAGCCCGCGGGCACGGTGCGCATCGTCTGCTGCGGCGGGTCGACGACCTACGGCGAAGGCGTGCTCGACCCGCGCGAGACCGTGCCGTTCCTGCTGCAGACGGGCCTGCGCGACGCCGGCGCGGCGGTCGAGGTGCTCAACGCCGGCTGCCCCGGCTGGACGACGCTCGAGACGCGGATCAACTTCGAGACGCGGCTGCTCGACCTCGCGCCGGACTGGATCGTCGTCTACCACGGCATCAACGACGTGCTGCCGCGCATCGTCTGGCCGCCGGACGCGTTCCGCGGCGACGTCTCCGGCTGGCTCGAACGGCGCGAGTGGTTCCGCGAGGCGTCGCTGCTCGAGCGCAGCGACCTCGGCCGCCTGCTGCTGGTCGCGACCGGCCGCATCGAGCCGCACGGCAGCCTGCTGCGCGTCATCGGCGACGTGCCGCCGACGAGCCACACGTTCCTGTTCCGCACCCAGCGCATGGCCGGTACCTACCCCGAGGGCGTGTTCCGGGACGTGCCCGTCGAACGCATGCTCGAGGCGAACGACGCGCGCTACTTCCGCCGCAACCTCGAGAGCCTGATCGCGGCGGCGAAGGCGCACGGCGTCGAGGTGCTGCTGACGACGTTCGCGTACTCCCGCGAGTTCGGCCATCGGCCCTACATCGGCCACCCGGCCGTGCAGCGCGCGATCGACGGCACCAACGCGATCGTGCGCGAGCTCGCCGCACAGCGCGGCACCGGGCTCGTCGACCTCGCGCCCGAGCTGACCGAGCGCGCGCTGTTCACCGACGGCGTGCACTTCACGGCCGCCGGGAACGCGCGCCGCGCCGAGCTGCTGCGCGCGTGGTTCGCCGAGCGGCTCTGAGGCCGCCCGGCCGGGGGATCCTTCGCTACGGACCGCCCGCCGGCCGGCGCCGCCGTCAGCGCTGGCCGCCGGCGCCCGGGCCCTTCGACGAGGTGTTCTCGTAGAGCCAGACGAACGAGTCGCGCTTCACGCCCGGCTTGAGGTCCTTCATCGCCGGTTCGATCGCCTGCAGCCGTTCGACGATGCGCTTGTACTCGTCGCGCGCGAGCCACTCCTCGCGCAGCGCCTTCTGCGCCGCCGGCTCGAGTCCCTGCTGCGCGTCGAGCATGCGCCGGTTGTAGGCGAGGAAGCGCTCGACGACCTCGGCGTGCTGCTTCTCGAGGTCGGCGAGCCGCTGCTTCTGCGCTTCGTCGAGCGGCTCGCGCGGCGGCTCCCACATCGAGTAGCCGCCGACGACGAGGTCGAGGTCTCCGTCCCCGTCGTAGTCGGCGGCGTCCGCGTAGAGGCCGGCGTCGGGGCGGGTCGGTCCGGTCGTGCCCTTCGCGCTCGGCGGGATCAGCGTCGCGGCGGCGGCGAAGCGCGTCGCGCCGTCCTCGACGCCGAGGTTCCGGTGCACGAAGACGCCGCCGCCGGGGCCTCCTCCGTACGCGTCGCCCATGCCGCTCACGAGCAGGTCGAGCCGGCCGTCCCCGTCCCAGTCGACGGCGCGCAGCGTCGCGACCGTGCCCGCCACGAGCATCGGCCCGTCGCCGGCGCGCACGAGCCGGTTGCGGGTCGCGAACTTCGGCTCGGCGGCGGTGCCGCGGTTCTCGCGCAGGTAGACGTAGCCGCCGGTGTGGTCACCGAGCAGCAGGTCGAGGTCGCCGTCGGCGTCCCAGTCGAACGCGATCGCCGACGTCAGGTGGCCCTCGGCCGGCGCGGCGCCGTCGGGGTCAGACCGGTAAGCCGGCTCCCCC
>CALKYL010000203.1 GCA_938003515.1 uncultured bacterium | reverse complement strand
GTCGGCGCGCGGCGGCGCAGCCGGCGCAGGACGCGGGCGACGCAGGCGCGGCTCCGGTCCGGACGCCGCCCGCGCACGCGCTCCTCGGCCTCCTGCATCCGACGCCGCCGGGAGCCGCGCCGGGCGAGGCGGCGGATCGAGCCGACCGCCGAGCCGACGAGCAGCCAGCTCTCGCTCTCGACCAGCAACGGGACCGTGAGCGGCCGGATCGAGGCCCCTTCGAAGCTCTCCTCCTCGTCCAGCACGTAGGTGCGTCGCGGCGGCAGCTCCGCAGCGAGGTTGGTGTCGAGGTGCCCGAGGTGCCGGGCGATCTTCAGGAGCTTCTTCTGCGCGCCCCGCACCGAGAGCGCGTGCCAGCGGCCGGCCTGCCGCAGCCCGACGCCCGACGACACGAACTCGAGCAGCCCGCAGTTGGCGCCGGGACGCAGGTCGCGGTAATCGGAGCGGAACGTCTGCCGAGAGAATGTGCGTCTGCACGTCCGGCAGCGGAAGCGCGGGATCGCGAAGCGACGGCAGCGCGGCTTGTAGTGACCCCACCGATGGTAGAACCGCGGCGAGGGCGCGACGTGTCGGGGACAGTCCGCATGCGGACAGCGCGGCGGGGTGAACATCGGGCAAGCTCCACGCCGGCGACGGTCGGTCTCCGGCGGGAGCTGTGGCACGACGGGGTGATTCCGGCGCGTGCGATCCCGTTTTCAACACCCCGGTAGTCAGTACTGCTCGGGACCGACCCGCCTCAGCCGCGCAGCGCCGCGACCCCGGGCAGGTCCTTGCCCTCGAGCAGCTCCAGGCTCGCGCCGCCGCCGGTCGACACGTGGCTCAGCGCGTCGGCGACGGCGACCTTCTCCGCCGCGGCGACCGAGTCGCCGCCGCCGACGACCGTGAAGGCGCCCTTCCCCGTCGCCCTGGCGACGGCCTTCGCGATCGCCTCGGTGCCCTTGCAGAACGAGTCCATCTCGAACACGCCCATCGGCCCGTTCCACACGACGGTCTTCGCGCCCTCGAGCGCGTCGACGTAGGCGGCGACGGTCTTCGGCCCGATGTCGAGGCCCATCAGCCCGTCCGGCACCTCGTCGTCGTGCACGCTGGCCTCGGCCTCGGCGCAGAACTCGGCGGCGCAGACGTGGTCGACCGGCAGCAGGAGCCGCTTGCCGAGCCGCTCGGCCTGTTCGAGCACGCGGCCGGCCGCGTCGACGAGCTCCGGCTCGACCAGCGACTTGCCGGTCGCGAGCCCGCTCCGGCGCAGGAACGTGTAGGCCATCGCGCCGCCGACGATCAGCGTGTCGACCTTCGGCAGCAGGCTCTCGATGACGGGCAGCTTGTCGCTGACCTTCGCGCCGCCCAGGATCGCCACGAACGGGCGCTCGGGCGCGTCGAGCACCTTCGCGAACGCGTCGAGCTCCTTCTGCATCAGGAAGCCCGCCGCCGCCGGCAGGTACTCGGCGACGCCGCTGACCGACGCGTGCGCGCGGTGCGCCGCGCCGAAGGCGTCGTTGACGAACACGTCGCCGTGCGCGGCGAGCGCCTTGGTGAACGCGCGCACCTTGATCGGGTCCGCCTTCTCGCTCTTCGACGAGCCGTCGGGCTGCTTGACCTTGCGCTTGCCCTCCTCCTCGACGTGGAAGCGCACGTTCTCGAGCAAGACGACCGTGCCCGGCCGCAGCACGCCCGGCGCCGTGAACTCGTCGGCCTTCGGCCCGACGCACTCGTGCAGGAACTTCACCTCCCGGCCGAGCCGCTGCGCCAGCAACTCCGCGACCGGCCGCAGCGAATACTTCTCGACGCGCTCGCCGTTCGGCCGGCCGAGGTGCGACATCAGCACGACCGACGCGCCGTGTTCCAGCGCGTAGCGGATCGTCGGGATCGCGGCGACGACGCGCTGGTCGTTGGTGATCGCGAGCGTCTCCTTGTCCTGGGGCACGTTGAAGTCGACGCGCATCAGCACGCGCTTGCCCTTCAGGTCGAGGTCCCGGATCGTGCGGAAGGCGGCCATCGTCGCTCCGTGGCTGGGGGTCGGCGGAAAGTCGGCGGGAAGAAGTCGTCGGCGGGGAATCGCCGGACGGCGGCCGGCGGCGCGGAGCCGCCGGCGAACGCGTCAGATCGCCTTCGCGACCTTGCGGGTCAGCTCGACGACCCGGTTCGAGTAGCCCCACTCGTTGTCGTACCACGACACCAGCTTGAAGAAGTTCTGGTTGAGCTCGACCGACGCGCCGGCGTCGAAGATCGACGACGCCTTCTGGTGGATGAAGTCCGACGACACGACCTCGTCCTCGGTGTACTCGAGGATGCCCTTCAGGTAGGTCTCCGAAGCCTTCTTCATCGCCTTCTTCAGCTCGTCGAGCGACGTCGCCTTGACCGTCTTGAACGTCAGGTCGACGACCGACACCGTCGGCGTCGGCACGCGGAACGCCATGCCGGTCAGCTTGCCCTTGACCTCGGGCAGCACCAGACCGACCGCCTTCGCGGCGCCGGTCGTCGACGGGATGATGTTCTGCGCCGCCGTGCGGCCGCCCTTCCAGTCCTTCTTCGACGGGCCGTCGACGGTCTTCTGCGACGCCGTGTACGAGTGCACCGTCGTCATCAGGCCCTCGGCGAGGCCGAAGCCCTCCTTCAGCACGACGTGCACGAGCGGCGCGAGGCAGTTGGTCGTGCACGACGCGTTGGAGAACACGTGGTGCGCCTTGAAGTCGACCTTGTCGTCGTTGACGCCGAGCACGATCGTCGGCACGTCGCCCTTCGCCGGCGCCGTGATGACGACCTTCTTCGCGCCCGCGGTGATGTGGCCCTGCGCCTTCTCCGCGGCGGTGAACAGGCCGGTCGCCTCGATGACGACGTCGACCTTCATCTGCTTCCACGGCAGGCCGTCGGGCGCCTTGGCGCTGACGACGCGCAGCTCCTTGCCGTTGACGACCAGCACGTCGTCCTCCTCGACGGACGGCGACGACTTCTTCGACGAGACCTGCCCGCCGAAGCGGCCCTGCACCGAGTCGTACTTGAGCAGGTAGGCGAGGTTGTCCGCCGGCACGATGTCGCCGACGGCGACGACTTCGAGCTCCTTGTCGAGCCCCTGCTCGACGAGCGCGCGGTAGACGAGGCGGCCGATGCGGCCGAATCCGTTGATGGCGACCCGGGTGGCCATGACGAGGTAAGCTCCTTTCGCTGGGCGGTGACTGTGCGGCGGAAATCGGCCGAACAGTCTACCGACGATCCCCCCGACCCCCAATGGACAGTTTCGTTCGCCTGCTCGACACGTGCGCGAGGAGCCTGTCGCGCTACGAGAACGTCGTCGGCGAACGGCCGGTGCTGGCGGCCGTTTCGGGCGGCACCGACAGCACCGTGCTGCTGCGCGCGCTGGCGCGGCTGCGCGACGACGGCCGGCTGCCGGGGGCGCTCTGCTGCGCGCACGTCGACCACGGCGTGCGCCCCGAGAGCCGCGCCCACGCCGAACACGTGGTCGCGCTGTGCGACCGGCTCGGCGTGCCGGTCGCGGTGCGGCGGCTGACCCTGCCGCCGAACGAACGCGGCGTCGTCGCCGAGAACACGCTGCGCGAGGCGCGCTACGCCGCGCTGCAGGAGGTCGCGAGGCAGTTCGACGCGGGCGTGCTGGTGACCGCGCACCACGCCGACGACAACCTCGAGACGGTCCTGTTCCGCATGCTGCGCGGCACCGGCCCGCGCGGCCTCGCCGGCATCCCCGAGGCGCGCTGGATCGGCCGCGGCGACCGCCGGCTGCTCGTCGTGCGGCCGTTCCTGCGCACGCGGCGCTCGACGCTCGTCGCGGTGCTGCAGCAGCTCGGCGAGCGGCACGTCGAGGACGCGAGCAACGCCGACCTCGGCTTCGCGCGCAACCGGCTGCGACACAAGACCATACTGGCTTTGCGCAGGCGGCTCGGCAGCGGCCTCGACGTGACGCTGATGACGGTCGCGTCGACGGCGCGCGCGGCGGCCGAGATCGTCGAGGCGCAGGGCCTGCGCGTGCTCGCGCAGCGCGCCCGGCACAAGGCGCCGTGGCGCTGCGAGCTCGACCTCGACGGTCTCGGCGGCGACGGCCTGCCGTTCGTGCGCGAGGCGCTGCGGCAGGCCTACGTGACGATGCACGCGCACGGCGACGCGCCGACGCCGGCGTGGCTCGACCGCGCGCTCGCGCT
>CALKYL010000202.1 GCA_938003515.1 uncultured bacterium | reverse complement strand
ACCGGCACGGTGCAGGTGCCGTCCGAGCGCGTGCGCACCTCGCCGCCGACCTGCCGGAAGTAGGCCACTTCGTCGGTCGCGCGAAGGCGCTGCAGCGCCTCGATGCGATCGCGCGGCAGCGCGCTCCAATCGAAGGTGTAGGCATCGAAGCAGACGGCCGCGTCGGCGACCGGTTCGCCGCCGCGGGATACGACGCGCACGTTGCCGGGGGCGACGTCCGTGGGCGGCGCGACCGCCCGGCGTGTCGACGAGGCCGCGCTCGCCGCGTCGCCGGCCGAGGACGGAGACGGGATAGGCGCCGGGGACGGCGAGGCATCGGGGACCGCCCGCGAGCCGGCCGCGGGCGGCGGGCCGAGATCGGGGCGCTGGACCGGCGCGGACGACTCGCCGCGCGACCACCACACCAGGGCCGCCAGGACCAGGCCGACAGCCACCATCGCCACGAGCACGGCACGCATGCACACCTCCTGCGGCCGCGTAGCCTAGCGGCTGCCGCGGGCGTGCAGGGCTACAGCGAGCGCAGGAACCGGAGCAGCTCGTCGCGAACCGCTGCCGGCGCTCGGCGGAAGCGCTCGCGCGCGGTCTCGGCCTCACCGCCGTGCCACAGGATCGCCTCGGCGAGGCCGCGCGCGCGCCCGTCGTGAAGATAGGTCTCGTGACCGTTGACGAGCGGCACGAGCCCGATCCCCCAGAGCGGCGGCGTGCGCCACTCGGCCGGTGCAGCGTCGCCGTCCCGCTTCTCGTCGGCGAGGCCCGGCCCCAGGTCGTGCAGCAGCAGATCGGTGAACGGGTGGATCGTCTGTCCGCCGAACCCGTCGTGCCAGTCGACCGGCCCGGTCGTCCACGTCGGCACGTGGCACGAAGCGCAGCCGAAGGCGTCGAAGTGCCCGCGGCCGGCCAGGACCGCCGGATCGTCGGCACAGCGCTGGGCCGGCACCGCGATCGTGCGCGAGTAGAACACGACCCGCGCCAGCTTGTGCGCGTCGATCTCCGGCTCGCCGCCGCTCGCGTAGACGAGCGACTCGCGCTGCCCCACGCCCAGCGGTTCGACCGGATGCTCGGGCGAGGTGATGCCCATGTCGTGCACGAACGCCGCCGCGACCTGCGCGTGCACGGTCGGCTGCGTGGCCTTCCAGCCGAAGCGGCCGAGCGCCGGTTCGCCCCCGCTGCCGCACGGCAGCAGGTGCGGGCGGCCGGACACGCCGTCGCGGTCGGCGTCGTCGGGGTCGGCGAGCGCGAGCAGGTCGCGCGCGGGGATCGCCTCGAGCAGCCCGAGCCCGATCAGGTGCGGCGCCGTGCGGCCGCCGAGCACGACGTCGTCGCCGAGCGGGCCGTAGCCCAGCTCCGCGAGCTCGTAGCGCGGCGCCAGCAGGGTGAACGGCGCGCCGTCGCCGTATGTGCCCTCGACCTCGCGCCAGCCGATCTCGACGCGCGCCTCGGCGGCGATCCCGGGCACGGCCTGGTCCTGCACCTGGTTGCCGTAGCGTGGGTGCGGCCGGTCCTCGCCGGCGTCGGCGCGCACGCCGATGCGCACGAGCAGGCCATGCCGCTCGAGCTCGCCGGGCTCGGGCGGCCGGCTGCGGCCGTCCTTCAGGTGGCAGCTGCTGCACGAACGCGCGTTGAACAGCGGCCCGAGCCAGGCGAGACCCGCGGCGCTCGCGGTGATCCAGTTGGCACGGAACAGCGCGTTGCCGACCGCGAACGCGCGCCGCTCGCGCGCCTCGAGCAGCGGCGACGGGAAGCCGAACGCGTTGGCGCTCGCGTCGACGACGGTGGCGTCGCCGCCGAGCGATGCGGCGTGCGCGACGGCGGCGACCGGCGCCTGGGCGGCCGCCGCGGCCGTGAGCAGGCCGGCGAGGAGGGCAGAATACGACGTGGAGTCGGCCATCGCGGCGCTCCTCAGTTGCCGGGCCGCATCGGCAGTTCGTGGCCGAGCAGGCGGCCGGCGATCGCGATCGCCTCGGCCTGCTGCTCGAGCGCGCGCATCGCCGTCAGGATCGCCCGCCGACCCGGCGCGTCGTCGTCGCCGAGGAACGCCTGGTCGAACGGCTGCGGGATCGCGCGCATCGCCACGAGCGTCTCGGCGAGGCACGACTCGAGGTGCGCGGCGATCTCGGGATCGCGGCGACGCACGAGCCCGATCACGCTCGCTTCGTCGCCGGCCCCGTCTCCATCGAGCACCGCGACGATGCCGAGCTGGTTGGCGACCAGATCCGCGCAGGTCGTGTCGCTGAAACACGAGTGCTCCTGCTCCTGGTCCTGCGTCTCGTAGGCGACCGCGAGCCGCTCGCCGCACAGCTCGAACGCGGTCAGGATCGCCGCCCCGGTCAGCATCGCACGCACGGAGCCGCGCACGTCGGCCTCGAAGCGGCGGCGGTGGTTGTCGGCGTCCGGTGCCCAGGCGCGCTCGAGCTGCGCGAGGTGCGCGACGAGCTGGTCGGTGACGATGCGCAGGTAGGCGCGCCTGCGCTCGGCGTCGACGGCCTCGCCGTCGACGAAGTCCGTGTGCGCGCGACGACCGGGGCCGTCGGCGAACGTGTCCCGCCCCCACAGCAGGAACTCGATCGCGTGCCAGCCGACGCTGACGTTGGTCTCGCTGCCGCGCTCGTTCGCGTGCTCGAGCAGCGGTGCGCTCAGCGCGCGCCAGGTCTGGCGGTCGTGCACGATGCCACCGGCCGCGCCGTAGGCGACGTGTTCGATGTAGGCCTCGTCGACCGGCCACGCGTTGAGCAACGGCTCCAGCTCTTCGATCGGACCGCCGCGGAAACGGAGCGCTTCGATGCGGCCGTAGACGAGCCGGGCGTGGCTCCACGCGGCTCGTGCCGCGGCCAGCCGCTCGGCGTCGGGCGCGGCGAGCAGGTCCACGACCGCTCGCTGCAGCGCGCGGGCCCGTTCGAGGCACTCACCGTGCAGCCGGAAGCAGGCGTCGGCGTGGTGTCGCACGACCGCGCGGGCGTGGGCGTCGGTCCCGGAGAGCGCGTGGGCGCCCGCCGCTGCGTCGCTCCCGGCGCCGACCTGCGCGGCCACGGCGGGGAGCAGGGCGCCGGCGAGCACGAGGGGTCCGGTGAGCACGAGGGACAGCGACGCCGTCGTCTTCATGAATCGGTTGGTCATCGGTGCGAATCCCTGCGGCGTGAAGGACGTCGACGGAAGCGAGGACACGATGCGGACTCGCCGCGCCGTGTCCTCGCTCCGTGGGGTCGCGCGCGGCGCAGGCCCGCGGGCGACCGCGCAATCAGAAGCCGACGACGACCTCGAGGCCGTTGCTGACGATCAGGTTCGCCGGGTTGGCGCCCGTGGCCGTCGACCAGGCCTGCAGGTAGACCGCGAAGCCGGTCAGCGAGAACTGCAGCGGGATCGGCAGGTCGTAGCGCCCCGAGTTCGGGCCGGTCGTCGCGAGGGTCCCCGCGGTCTGGAGCGCGATGTCCTGGTAGAGCGTGCAGCCCGTCAGCCCGAGCGGGTCCAGCGGCGCCGGCAGCGGCGCGCCGAGGAAGGACGTGTTGGACGCGCCGACCATCATGACCGCGGCCTCGCCGGTCGGGACGCCGGTCACGTTGGCGCGCAGCGTCGCGCCGAGCGCCGGACGCACGCCCGGCGCGGCAGCGAGATCGAGGCCGCAGCCGGTGCCGAACGACTCGGTGCGCGCGCGCACCGACACCTTCATCAGCAGCAGCTGGCCGCCCTCGACCGACGACGCCGTGGCGACCGCCGGGTTGTTGTTGTGGTCCTGCACGTCGAGCAGCAGCACGCGCTCGTCGTCCGCGTGCGGGAACAGCGTCGAGACGTCGATGACGCCCGAGATCTCCTTGTTGTTGGTGTAGGGCGACACGGCGCCCGGCGTGCCGCCGTTGACCGGCAGCTCACCCCAACGGGCCTCGTCCATCTTGGCGAGCTCGACCAGCGTGTCGCTGGCCGGGTCGTAGGCCCAGACGCGCGCCGCGTAGGTCGTGTTGCCCGGATCCTCCGTCATGTAGACGACGCCGTCGTCGCCGACGCACATGTTGTCGAGCATGTTGACCTTGACGTCGTTGTTGCCGCCGTCGACGAGCAGGTCGATCGTGCCGCCGAGCAGCGGCGCGGTGATGTCGTCGAAGCGCAGCCGCCACAGGCGCGACATGCCGATCTGGTTGGCCGGACCGCTCGAACCGGCGGTCTGGTTGAAGCCGGTGCTGGTCACCGTGTCGAGGCGATCCGTCGTGACGAAGTAGAAGTCGGTCGGCCGGGTCGGGTCCCAGTGGCCGTCCTCCGGGCGCGAGAACTCGGTGCCCGAGGTCGGCTCGAGCGTGAAGCGCGTGCCGCTGGCGATGTTCGTCTGGCGGGTCGTGCCGTCGACGATCTCGGCCGGGTTGCCGACGACGCTGACGAGGTAGTTCGTGCCGTTCATCAGGCCGGCGCGCTCGACCTCGTTGCCGGTCGCCTGCTTGACGCCGACGTAGATGTTGACCGTGTTGTCCATGACGCTCGTGCCGCCGTCGTTGGTGCCGGCGACGATCGTCAGGTCCTGGGCGAACGGGTTGCCGAGCACGTTCTCCCACGCGCCGACGGCGTTGACGCCCGAGCCGTTCGTCGACAGGTTGAACGCCGGCAGCAGGTAGGCCGTTCCCTTGTTCGGTCCGGTGGCGACCGTCGCGACCGCGTAGCCGCTCGACGGGCCCTCCTCCCCGTTGGTGAAGATGCGCTCCTGCGTTCCGAGGCCCGTCGCCGGGTTGTAGAACGCGGTGACCGGCGCGAGGTCGGCCGAGCAGAAGCGGCCGAGGGCGATCGGGTTGCCGCTGGCGACGCTGCGCTCGTTGCCGTTCAGGTCGATGAACTTCTCGATCAGATCCTGGCCGGAGATCACCTGGAGCGTGTTCTTGTCGACGACGATCTCCGACACGAACGTGCCGCGCGCGCCGTGGCGGCGCACGACGCCCTGGGACGTGTTGATCTCGTGGTTGGCGAGGATCGTGACCGTGCCGTCGCCGTTGTCGTAGGCGCCGAGACCGTCGAGGATGCCCGCGATCTCGTAGGGCGTCGCCGGCGCGCCGGTGAGCGGAACGAGGTCGGTGGTCGTGACGATCGAGGTGATCTCGCGCACGACGCCCGCGTTCGGGGCGGAGTCCTGGAGGTAGGGAGTGCGCGAAGAACTCGGACCCTGGATCGAACCCTGTGCCGGCAGGGAGACCGCCGCGGCGACCGCGGCGGCCAAGATGTGCAGCTGTTGCATGAGGTGGTGTTCCTTCTGGAAACGGGGAACGTCCCCTTGTCCGCGTCGCCGCGAACCGTCAGCGAGCGCGGCGTGAAGAATCGCGGCGCGTGCCGCGGTCGGCGCGCGCCGCGCCTTCTCCGCCTCTTGATCGATCCTTCCCGCACGGCCGCGCCAGGCCGCGGCGGACGAACGTCACAGCGGCCGCATCACGACGCGCTGCAGCCACCACGTGCCGGCGTAGAACAGCGGCGTGTCGGCCAGCGCGACGAGCGCCTTGAACAGCCACAGGTCGAGCACGATCGCCGCCATCTCCGTCCCCGGCTTCAGGCCCCAGAACAGCACCAGCACGACCAGCGCCGAGTCGAGCAGCTGCGAGACGATCGTCGACGCGTTGTTGCGCAACCACAGGTGGCGGCCGTTCGTCAGCCGACGCCAGAAGTGGAACAGCCGCACGTCGACGAGCTGCGCGATCAGATACGCGGTCATCGAGGCGGCGATGACGCGCGGCGCGGTGCCGAACACGGTGCGATACGAGTCGTCACCGACGAGGCTGCCCGGGATCGCGGCGAACTGTTCGCCGAGCCACAGCGAGAACAGCGTGAACATCGACGCCGCGAAGCCCGACCAGACGACGAGGTTGGCGCGGCGGTGGCCGTAGAGCTCGCTCAGCAGATCGGTCGCGAGGAACGTGATCGGATACGGCAGCGCTCCCGCGGAGAGCACGAAGACCTTGAAGCCGAGGTCGACCGTCAGGAACTTGTTGGCGATCAGGTTGCAGACGACGAGCGACGCGAGGAACGTCGCGGCCAGCAGCAGGAACACGAAGTCGACCGGACGCGCCTCCGGGTCTTCGACTGCTGTCAGGGTCATGGGGCGCGCTTCGTGCGGAGGCTCGCGCCGGATTCTGCGCTCACTGCCACTGCAGCGTCTCGATCAGCGGGATCACGCCGCCGCACGAGACGGTGTGGCACGCGACGCAGCCCGTGACCACCGCGTTGTAGGTGTGCTTGCCCGGCGCCTCGTCGAACGCGCGCACGGCCGTCAGGTACGTCTTGGCCCGGCCGTCGTAGGCCTCGTCGCGTTCGGCTGGGACCGTCGGCCACGCGCAGCGCATCTTGCGGTGCGTCGGGAAGAGCGGCTTCAGCGGCTGGCCCGCCTCGATCATCAGCCGCGCCTCCCGCAGATCGTCGACGAAGCGGCGCATCAGCACCGCGAGTTCGCTGTCGCCGTTCGGGTTGCGGTCGGACGGGATCAGGTTGCCGGGACTGCCGGGCACGCCCTCGACGAGCGGCGTCGACAGATTGCAGTCGGAGTCGTCGTAGAGATCGGCCGCGGCGACGGCGCGCGCGGTCGCGGCGTCGGCGGCGGCGGCGTCGGCGCCGGTCTCCTCGGAGCACGAGGCGGCGGCCAGGAACAGCATCGGGAGCAGGAGTCGCTTCACGGGGGCGCACATGGTCGGCGAGCGACCGTCCGCGCGCAAGCGGCGGAGAGGGCCGGCACGGCAACCCGCGGTGCCGATCGGCGGCGCCAGCGGCTATCCTGCCCGCCCACCGTCTTCCGCCAAGGCACATGCGCGACAAGGTTCTCATCGGCTACGGCCAGGGCTTCTGGGGCGACTCGATCCTCGGCCCCGTTCGGCTCGTCGAGGAAGGTCCGCTCGACTACCTCGCCCTCGACTACCTCGCCGAGGTGACCATGAGCATCATGCAGAAGCTCAAGGGGCGGAACCCGGACGCCGGCTACGCGACCGACTTCGTACGCATGCTCGAGCGCACCCTGCCGGCGATCCACGACAAGGGCATCAAGGTGATCGCCAACGCCGGCGGCGTGAACCCGCACGCGTGCCTGCGCGCCGTGCTCGACCTCGCGAAGAAGCTCGGCATCCGCGGCCTCAAGGTCGGCGTCGTCGAGGGCGACGACGTGCTCGCGCGCGTGCCGGAGCTGCTCGCCTCGGGCCACGCGATGGCGAACATGGACGACGGCCGGCCGCTCAGCGACGTGCAGGACCGGCTGCTCAGCGCCAACGCCTACATCGGCGCGTTCTCGGTCGCCGAGTGCCTCGCGGCGGGCGCCCAGATCGTCATCTGCGGCCGCGTGACCGATCCGGCGCTCGTCGGCGGCCCGATGGTGCACGAGTTCGGCTGGAAGCCGACCGACTACGACGAGCTCGCCGCGAGCACCGTCGCGGGCCACATCGGCGAGTGCGGCGCGCAGTGCACGGGCGGCAACTACACGAACTGGCGCGACGTCGAGGACTTCGTGCGCATCGTCTACCCGGTGATCGAAGCGACGCCCGACGGCACGTTCACCGTCACCAAGCACGAGGGCACCGGGGGGCTCTTGACCCGCGACACCGTCGTCTCGCAGCTGCTCTACGAGATGGGCGACCCGAAGCGCTACCTCGGACCCGACTGCGCGGCCGACTTCACGAGCGCGAAGATCGAGGAAGTCGGCCGCGACCGCGTGCGGGTCTCCGGCGTGAAGGGCGGCCCGCCGACCGACACCTACAAGGTCTCGCTCAGCTACCGGAACGGCTACAAGGCGACGGGCCAGCTGACGATCGCGGGCCCCGACGCGCTCGCCAAGGCGCGGCTGTGCGCCGACATCGTCTGGGGCCGCCTCGCGCTCGACGGCTGCACGTTCGAGGAGCACGAGCGGCTGGTCGAGTTCGTCGGCGCGGGCGTCTGCCACGCCGGCATCCTCGAGAGCGACGA
>CALKYL010000201.1 GCA_938003515.1 uncultured bacterium | reverse complement strand
CTCGTCGCGCAGCGTGCCGCCGGGACCGTTGTTCTCGAGCCGCGTGCGGAACCGGGCGAGCGCGGCCCGGGTCGCGGCGACGTCTGCCGTCGCGCCGACGCCGCTGCCGCCGACCGGCGCTCCGCCGGACTCCGGGCGCGGGCCGGGCTCGGGCGTCTCGGGCCGGTGCACGAAGGAGAAGTAGCCGCCGACCGCCGCGCCGAGCACGACCACGGCGCCTAGCGCCATCAGGAGGCCGCGACCGCCCTTCGCGGCGACCGGCTTGGCGGCAGCCGCCTTCTTGATGCGCTTGGGCGGCGTATGCAGGGTCTCGCCGGCCTCGACGAGCACGAGGTCGTTGAGCAGCTCGTCGTAGCTGCCGTAGCGGTCCTCCCGGTCGTTCGCCGTCATGCGCTCGATGAGGCGCGACAGCGGGTGGTTCTCGTCGAGCTCGGGCAGCTGCTTCCAGAGGCACAGGTTCTCGAGCTTGGTCTTGGTCTGGATCAGTTCGTAGACCGAACTCGCGCGGATCGGCGGCTCGCCCGTCAGCAGGTAGAAGAACGTCGCGCCGAGCGAGTACATGTCGCTGCGGAAGTCGACGTCGGCGCCGCCCTGGCACTGCTCCGGGCTCATGTAGAGCGGCGTGCCGATCAGCTCCGACGTCATCGTCATGTGGAAGTCGTCCTGGATCGGCTTGGCGATGCCGAAGTCGGCGATCTTCAGCACCCCCTGATCGGTCAGCATCAGGTTGTCCGGCTTGATGTCGCGGTGCACGACGCCGAGCCGCCGCGCCTCGTCGAGCCCCTTCACCGCCTGGCGGATCAGCGGCAGCGCGTCGCCGGCCTGCAGCCGACCGCCCGCGAGCAGCTTCACGTGCTCGCGCAGGTTCTTGCCCTGCACGAACTCCATCACGAGGAAGTGCACGCCGAGCTCGAAACCGACGTCGTGCACCATCACGACGTGCGCGCTGTTGAACTTGCCGACCGTGCGCGCCTCGACCTCGAAGCGCTTGAGCATGCGCGGGTCGGTCATCATCTCCGGCCGGATGACCTTGACGGCCACGTCGCGGTCGAGCTTGAGCTGCCGCGCCTTGTAGACCGCGCCCATCGCGCCGCGGCCGAGCATCTTGTCGATGCGGCAGCCCCCGAGCACCTTGCCGAGCAGCTGGCCGGGGTCGTTGCCGGACGCGAACTGCTTCGCCTCGAGCGCGGGGGCCGTGCGCTCGTCCGCCGGCGGTGGCGGCGCCTTCTTGCCGGAGGGCACGGTGCGTTCCTCACCGGCATCCCCGTCACCGGCGCCGCTGGCCTTCGCGCTCGGCAGCGTGGGGTCTTCGTCGGGCTCGGAAGGGTTCATGCTGGTCGCGGGGCGCGAGGCCGCCCGGCCGTCGTTGTAGTGGAAGACCACGGAGAGCCGCAACTCGGGCGGCCGGCCCGGCCGCGAGACGGAGGGCCGCGATGCCGCTAGATTGGCGAAATCGCTGTCGACGAACCCCGGGCCCGTTCGTCTCCTCAGCACCGCCTGCACGTCGCGGGCGCCATCCCATCGGCCCCAGGAGCCTCGCCATGAAGCCTCTTCTCCGCCTGTTCTCGTTCGCCCCCGCCCTCTGCCTCGCGCTGCCGCTGAGCGCGCAGGACATGCCCGAGATGCCGCAGCCCGGCCCCCAACACGCCAAGCTCGCCCAGACCGCTGGCACGTGGGACGCGGCGATGGAGATGACCGGTCCGGACGGCCAGCCGATGACGTCGAAGGGCGTGTCGGTCGTGACCGTCGCGCTCGGCGGCTTCTGGATCGTCGACGACTTCACCGCCGAGCTGATGGGCATGAAGTTCGTCGGCCACGGCATGAACGGCTACGACCCGATCAAGGGCAAGTACGTGTCGATCTGGACCGACTCCATGAGCCCCTTCCCGATGATCATGGAGGGCGACTACGACGAGAGCGGCAAGGTGCTGACGATGACCGGCATGGGCATCGGCCACGACGGCCAGCCCGCGAAGCACCGCCTGGTGACAATCCACAAGGACGCGAACACGAACCTCTTCGAGATGTACGTCGCCGACGCCGACGGCGAAGAGACCAAGACGATGACGATCACCTACAAGCGCCGGCCGGCGAAGGCCGCCGAGGCCAGCGGCCGCAAGTGACGCGCGGGCGACCGCCGCGCGCGGAGAGCGCGGCGGTCGCAGACCAGGCGCCGAGCCCGGTCACATCAGGCTCGAGGGATCGACGTCGAGCGTGACGCGGCACGTGCGCGTGCCCCGGTCCTCGACCGTGCCGACGGCCGCCATCGCGCGGTCGAAGGCCTCGGGCCGGAAGCACTTGACCAGCGCGTGCCAGCGCCATCGGTCCTTGACCCGCGCGACGACCGCCGGCGCCGGGCCCAGCACCTCCACCCCGTCGAGCCCGACCAACGGCTCGACCGCGCTGCGCAGGACCTGCTGCGCGTCGGCCTCGCGGGCCGCCTCGGCGAGCACGCGCAACAGCCGCGCGAACGGCGGATAGCCCGAGAGCCTGCGGAACACGAGCTCCTTGGCGACGAACGTGTCGTAGTCGTTGTTCGCGGCGGCGGCGACCGCGTAGTTGTCCGGGCAATGCGTCTGGATGACCACGGTGCCGGCCTTGTCGCCGCGGCCGGCGCGGCCGGCGACCTGGTGCAGCAGCTGGAACGTGCGCTCGGCGGCCCGGTAGTCGGGCACGAACAGGCCGGTGTCGGCCGAGACCACGCCGACCAGCGTGACGTCCGGGAAGTCGAGGCCCTTGGCGATCATCTGCGTGCCGATCAGGACGTCGATGTGGCGCTTGCGGAACGCCCCGAGCACGCGCTCGTGGGCGCCGCGCTCCGCCATCGTGTCGGCGTCCATGCGCGCGACGACGGCGGTCGGGAAGCGCCGCTTGACCTCCTGCTCGAGCCGCTCGGTGCCGACGCCGAGTTCGAACATGCCGGCGTGCTGGCACGTCGGGCAGGTCTCCGGCCGGCGCTGTTCGCGGCAGCACCAGTGGCAGATCAGCCGGCCGCGGCGCACGTGCCAGGTCATCGACACCGAGCACGACGTGCAGTGCACGACCTCGCCGCAGCCGGGGCACAAGAGCACCGGCGAGTAGCCGCGGCGGTTCAGGAACAGCAGCACCTGGTCCTTCGCCTTGAGCCGCTCCTCGATCATCACGAGCAGCGTGCGCGACAGCACGACGCCGCCGCGGCGCAGCTCCTTCGGCTCGCCGCGCAGGTCCTGCACGAGGATGCGCGGCAGCCGGCCGGCGCCGGCGCGTTCGGGCAGGGTCAGCAGCTCGTAGACGCCGCGGCGCGCCTTGCCGATCGACTCGAGCGTCGGCGTCGCCGAGCCGAGCACGACCACGGCGCGCTCGATCTCGCCGCGCACGATCGCCATCTCGCGCGCGTGGTAGCGCGGCGTCGAGTCCTGCTTGAACGACGTCTCGTGCTCCTCGTCGACGACGATGAGGCCGAGGTCCTGCACCGGCGCGAACAGGGCCGAGCGCGCGCCGACGGCGATGCGCGCCTTCTTCTGCAGCAGGCGCTGCCACTGACGGCCGCGCTCGGCATCGGTCAGGCCGCTGTGCAGCACGGCGACGTCCGGGAAGCGCGACGCGAAGCGGCCGACGGTCTGCGGCGTCAGCGCGATCTCGGGCACCAGCACGATCGCGCTCTTGCCGAGCGCGTGCACGCGCTCGAGCACGCGCAGGTAGACCTCGGTCTTGCCGCTGCCGGTGACGCCGTGCAACAGGAACGTGCGGTGCTCGTTCGCCGCGACGCGCTCGAGCACCGCGTCGACGGCGCGCTGCTGGGCCGCGTTGAGCACGTGGCGCTCGGCGCGCTCGTCGGCGACGGGCACGAGCTCCTCGAGCTCCTGCGCGAGCAGCACGCGCTTCAGCAGGCCGTGCTTGACCAGCGTCTGCCACGGGCTGTCGCTGGTCTTGGTGCGGCGGCGCGCGTCGAGCACCGGCATCGGGCCGCCGTATTCGAGCACCGCGCGCAGCACGCGGGCCTGGGCCTGGTGCTTGTCCTCGAGCTCGTCGACGGCGCGCAGCGCGAGGTCGCGCGGCGCCTTCAGCTCGAGGTGCGGGATGCGGCGCTGGCCGCGGCGCTTCGCGACCGAGGGCATCGTCGCGTCGAGCGCTTCGCCGAGCGAGCAGCCGTAGGTCGTCGCCATGCGCCGCGCGAGCTCGAGCAGCGACCCGGGCAGCAGCAGCTCGGCGTCGAGGATCGCGTCGATCGGCTTGACCTTCGCCGGCGGCAGCTCGGTCGTGTCGGCGACGGCCGTCACGATGCCGCCGAGCTTGCGGCCGTGGAAGTGCACGCGCACGCGGTTGCCGGGCATGGCGACCGCGCCGTCGGGCAAACGGTAGGTGAATTCGCGCCGCAGCGGCAGGTTCAGCGCGACCTGCACGTAGCGCCCCTGGCCTTTGGGCGGCTCGGGCTTCGGCTCGGGCTTCGGCTCGGGGGCGGCGGCGGTCATCGCGCACGGTGCAGTGAACGACCGGGGGCCCGATCGCGCAACGTCCCGCGGAGCGGCGCGCGTTCGCGTTCCGGCCCGTCGCCGGACCCGCTATGGTGACGGGTTGCCCGCTGCACCGAACGCCCCGCGACGATGACCGAACCCCAACCGACGCCTCCTACCTCCGAACCCTCCGACTCCGGCGAGCTGCCGCTCGAAGCGTTCGAGAAGAAGATCCAGGTCCGGCCGATCCGCATCGAGGACTACGACCAGCTCGTCGAGATGGCGAAGCTCTGCTTCCCCGGCATGCAGCCGTGGAAGAAGGACCAGATCCAGAGCCAGCTCACGGTCTTCCCGGACGGCCAGGTCTGCGTCGAGTACCAGGGCAAGGTCGTCGCGTCGTGCAGCTCGCTGATCGTCGACTTCGACCTGCACGACGAGTGGCACGACTGGCGTGAGATCGCCGACGGCGGCTACATCAAGAACCACGACCCGGACGGCGACACGCTGTACGGAATCGAGATCATGGTGCACCCCGAGTACCGGGGCATGCGGCTCGCGCGCCGCCTGTACGAGGCGCGCAAGGAGGTCGCCCGGCGCCACAACCTCGCGCGCATCATCATCGGCGGCCGCATCCCGGGCTACGGCAAGTACGCCGACCAGCTGTCGCCGCGCGAATACGTCGAGAAGGTCGTCAGCCGCGGCCTGTACGACCCGGTGCTGACGACGCAGGTCGCGAACGGCTTCGTGCTGAAGAAGCTGATCCCCAACTACTTCCCGTCCGACACCGCGTCGCGCGGCTACGCGACGCACCTCGAGTGGACCAACCTCGACTACGTCGAGGAGCCCGCGCAGCGCCGCATGCAGTCGGTCGCGTTCGCGCGTATCTGCGCGGTGCAGTACGAGATGCGCCACCTCGAGTCGTTCGAGGAGTTCTGCGCGCAGTGCGAGTACTTCCTCGACACCGCCTCCGACAGCAAGGCGGACTTCGTCCTGTTCCCGGAGCTCCTGACGACGCAGCTGCTCGCGGTCTCCGAGCAGAAGCGGCGGCCGAGCGACGCCGCGCGCGCGCTCGCCGGCCATACGCCGGCCTACCTCGACTTCTTCACCGGGATGTCGATCAAGTACAACGTCAACATCGTCGGCGGCACCCAGTTCACCGTCGAGGACGACCGGCTGTTCAACGTCGCCTACCTGTTCCGGCGCGACGGCACGATCGAGAAGCAGTACAAGCTGCACATCCCGCCCGGCGAGCGGCGCTGGTGGGGTCTCGAGCCAGGTGACGGCATCGAGGTGTTCGACACCGACCGCGGCAAGGTCGCGATCCTGGTCGGCTACGACGTCGAGTTCCCGGAGATCGCCCGCGTCGCCGTCAGCCGCGGCGCGAGGATCCTGTTCGTGCCGTTCTCGAGCGAGAACCGCCACGGCTACCTGCGCGTGCGCTACTGCGCGCAGGCGCGCGCGGTCGAGAACAACGTCTACGTCGCGATCTCGGGCGCGACCGGCAACCTGCCGTTCGTGCAGAACGCCGACGTGCACTACGCGCAGTCCGGCATCTTCACGCCGCTCGACTTCTCGTTCGCGCGCGACGGCATCGCCGGCGAGTGCACTCCGAACATCGAGACGCTCGTGATCCACGACGTCGACCTCGAGCTCTTGCGCCGGCACCGCCACACCGGCACGTTCCAGCCTTGGGAGGACCGGCGGCGCGAGCTCTACGCGGTGCGCTACGCCGATCCGGACGACGGCGAGGCCAAGCTGTTCTGACGCGCGGTCATCCGCCGGCCAGGTTCCGACGCACGAACGCGGTGACCCGACGCCACAGATCCGCCCAGTCCTCCGGGCGCATCAGGTGCTCGGAGTCGGGATACTCGTGCAGCTCGGCGCCGTAGTGGCGGGCGAAGCGACGGCCGGGCTCGGGGTGCACGGCGCCGTCCCGACCCGCGAGGCCGAGCAGCACCGGGGGCCCGGCGCCGGCCCCGGGCCACCGATCGACGAGCGTCGGCGCGGCGAGCACCGCGGCGATCGCGTGGAACGGGGGCTGCGCGAGCAAACTGCGCAGCGCCGCGAACCCGCCCATCGAGATGCCGACCACCGCGACGCGCGACGCGCCGCGCCGGCGGCACCATGCCGCCAGCCCGGGCAGCTCGTCGGCGTGCGTTCGGGCGATCGCCAGGATCTCGGCCCGGCGTTCGTCGTCGGACAGGGCGGCGATCCGCGCCAGCCGGCCGTCGTCGCGCGCGCCGTGGCCGGGAGCGTCGGGGAGCACGACCTCCACGCCGGCGTCGACGAACGGCGCGGCGTCGCCGAGGTGCACGGCGGCCCGCGCGGCGTAGCCGTGCAGCAGCAGCACGCTCGCGCGCAGGCGGCCCCGGCTCGGCAGATGCTGGATCGCGGCGTCGGGGATCATGGCGGACACGGCGACCATACGCGGGTCGCCGCCCGATCCGGCGGGTGACAGCCATGGGGCATCTCGAGGGTTGCCGCATCCGGTGCGACCGCGAACACTGCGGAACCTCCGCGCCAGCAAGCAGAACGATGCTCCCGATCCGCCCGCCGTTCCTCCTCGTCCTCGCCCTCTCGACGGCGCTCGCCGGCGCCCAGACCCCGCCGAAGGCCGCGCGGGTCGTGCCGTACCCGATCGACCTGTCGCCGGAGTTCCGCCAGGCGATCGTCGCGGGCACCCGTACGACGACCGGCCGACCCGGACCCGAGCACTGGACCAACTACGCGCGCTACGACCTCGCGATCGAGGTCGACCCCGCGGCCGCGCGGCTGACCGGCAGGGCGAAGATGACGTTCGTCAACCGTTCGCCGGACGACCAGCGGCAGCTGATCGTGCACCTGTACCAGGACATGATGCGGGCCGGACAGCCGCGCACGCGCTTCGTGCAGACGACCGGGGGGTTCGAGCTGGGCGAGGTGCGGATCGACGGCGAGGTCGTGCGGGCACGGCCGCGCGACACGCTCTTGCGCCTGCGCCTGACCGAACCGGTCCCGCCCGGGGGCGAGCTCACCGTCGAGATCGACTACGCGTTCGACATCCCGCGCGCGGGCACGGCGCCGCGCATGGGCCACGAGGACGCCGACGTGATCTACCTCGGCTACTGGTACCCGCAGTTCGCGGTCTGTGACGACGTCGAGGGATGGGTCGCCGATCCCTACCGCGGCAACGGTGAGTACTACATGGGCTACGCCGACTACGACGTCGCGGTCACGGTGCCGGTGGGCTATCTGGTGCGCGCGACCGGCGAGCTGCAGAACCCCGGCGACGTGCTGACCGACGAGGCGCTCGAGGCGCTCGACCGCGCCGCGAAGACGCGCGACATCGTGCACGTGGTCGACGCCGACGACCTGGCGAACGGGACCGCGACCAGGCCGTCGGCGAACGGCAAGCTGACGTGGCGCTTCCGCGCCGAGAGCGTTCGCGACGCCGCGGTGTCGATCGGCCGCACGTATCTGTGGGATGCGACGCACGCCGTCGTGAAGGACAAGCTCGGTCCAGGTCGGGACGGCAGCTGCATGATCCACGCGGTCTACGAGGAGAACGCCGGCGACTGGGTCCGGGGCGCGGAATACGCGCGACACACGATCGAGTACATGTCGCGCATGGTGCACCCGTACCCGTGGCCGCACATGACCGCGTGCGAGGGAGTGATCGGCGGCGGCATGGAGTACCCGATGATGACGATCGTCGGCGGGCGCCGGCCCGCCGGCACGATCGCGCACGAGCTGGTGCACATGTGGTTCCCGATGCTGGTCGGCAGCAACGAAAAGCGCTACGCGTGGCAGGACGAGGGCTTCACGTCCTTCTGGACCACGCTCTGCCGTCGCAACTTCACCGGCCGCGAGACGGGCCCGCAGCAGGACCTGCTGCGGGCCGGCGCCGTGATCGGTCGCGGCGGAGATGTCGTCTGCATGCGGCACGCCGACACCTACGGCACCGACAGCTTCGGCTTCGCCAGCTACTCGAAGACCGCGGCGATCCTGCACCAGCTCCGCGCGCTGATCGGCGACGAGGCGTTCTTCGCCGCGTTCCGGGGCTACGCGGCGGACTGGGCCTACAAGCACCCCTACCCGTACGACTTCTTCCACACGTTCTCCGACGTGGCGGGGCAGGACCTCGAACCCTACTTCCGCACGTGGTTCTACGAGGCCTGGCCGCTCGACCACGCGATCGCCACGGTCGAGGTCGTGGACGGCAGGACCACGGTCACGGTCGAGGACCGGGGGCGCGCCGTGCACCCGTGCGTCGTCGAGGCGACCTTCGCGGACGACTCGAAGCAGCGCCGCACCATCCCGACCGCGACGTGGTGGCAGACCACGCGCGCGACGGTGGCGTTCGACGGCGAGGCGGTCGAGGTCGTGCTCGATCCGGACATCACGACGATCGACGCCGAACGCGACAACAACCGCTGGCGCACGAGCGAGGCCGGCCGGTAGGCGCGGCGCGCGACCTCGTCAGCCGCCGAACATGCGCCGGTAGGCCTGCCACGCCCGCTCGGTGTGGGCGAACTCGTTGACGAACCAGACCCACAGCTCGCCGAGCGGGCGGTTGTAGACGGCCAGGTCGTACAGCGAGCCGCGCTCGACGAGCTCGAGGTCGCGGCAGCTGGTCGCGTCGACGAGCAGCTGCTGCAGGCGCGCCGCGCGGCGCAGGTCGTCCTCGTCCCGCCACGGCAGCTCCGCCATCATCTGGGCCGCGACGGCGAGCGCCATCGGCCCTTCGGACACGATGCCGGCGGCGAAGTCGCGGTCGTAGCGTCGCGCGTCGAGCAGCAGCGCCAGCTGCGCGCGCAGCGCGTCGGCGCGGCCGTCGTCGCGCAGCACGAACGACGGCAGGTCGCCCGCGTCCCGGCGCTGGCGCGGCGTCAGCGGCGCCTCCTTGCGCAGCCGCCCGATGTGCTGCAGCGCGAGCTGCCGGGCGGCCGCCGGGTCGTTCGGGTAGACGGTCGCCCAGCGGGGCTCGGAGGTCGACACCAGCGGCGTGTAGGC
>CALKYL010000200.1 GCA_938003515.1 uncultured bacterium | reverse complement strand
GAGATATATCAGTGTGACTGGAGTTCAGACGTGTGCTCTTCCGATCTGCGCCGCGCGTGGCGCGACGCCGAGCCGCTGAGCTCCGACGACGGGCTGCTCGCCGCCGCGCGACGCGACGACCTGACGGGCTACCTGCGCCACGACCTCCTGCCCAAGATCGACGTCGCGCTGATGGCCGCCGGAGTCGAAGGGCGCTGTCCCTACCTCGACGCCGGCCTGGAGGACCTGGTCGCTTCGCGTCGCCTGCTCGGCAAGCGGCTGTTGCGGCGGGCGTTCGGGGCAGATCTGCCGGCGGCCACGGCGCGGCTCGGCAAGCGCGGCTTCGCGGTTCCGCTCGACGCGTGGTTCCGCGGCGATCTGCCCTGGCTCGACCTGCTCGCCGAACCGAAGAGCCGGCAGCGTGCGCACCTGCGCCCGGGCGGCATGGCGCACGCCGTCGACCTGCACCGGCGTCGCTCGGCGGATCTCGGCCACGGTCTGTATCTGCTGCTGGCGTGCGAACTGCACCTGCGCGCGATCGAAACCGGGGAAGTGTCGGAATCTGCCGCTTCGTGAGGACCGAACGCCGCCGGCGGGCGTAGACTCGTCCCCCCGGAAGTTCCCCCCCAACGCAGAAAAACTCGATGACGAAGCTCCTGTCCTTTGCTCTCGCGCTCGCCGTGAGCGTCCCCGTCTACGCCCAGAAGATGGGCAGCAGCAACCGCAACGCGCCCAAGATCGAACAGACGATCATGGCCGGCGACGCGACGATGTCGCTGAACTACACCTCGATCACCTGGGCGGACGGCCAGATGATGCAGCGCCTCGCCGACAAGGAGACCGGCGCGCGCGCCCGTCAGATGGTCAACGACAGCGCGCCGAACGCGCCGCTGGCGTCGTTCGAGACCAACGTCGACGTCATGTGCGGCAAGCTGCACCTGCCCGCCGGCGAATACAAGGTCTTCTACACGATCGACGACGACACCAACTGGCACATCAACTTCATGGCGGGCGACAAGACCCACGAGATGAAGCTGCCGCTGTCGCCGGTCAAGAACGAGTACAAGCGTCTCGTGATGCCGATCTACGCCGAGGACGGCGGCTGCGGCCTCTACATCGCGTTCGGCACGCAGTCGTGCATGCTGTCGATGAAGGCCCACAAGAAGGGCGACTGAGATCGACCCCGCGGCCGCGCGCCTCGCGCGGCCGCCCCCTCACTCCGACGGCAGGAAGCCGGTCAGGAGGCCCGGACCCAGGCGCGGCGCGCCGTCCGGAAAGGCGGATGCGTTGGCGCGCTCCGCTTCGGTCAGCTCGGTCCAGCGGGCCAGCCACTCTTCGGCCAGGCCGCGGTCGCCTGTGGCGCAGGCCAGCGCGAACGCGTCGAGCACCAGCGCCGGATCGCGGTCGGCGGCAGCCACGAGCTCGCGGTAGACGCCGAGCGCGCCGGCCGTGTCGGTCGCCGGTTCCGGCACGCCCCGCAGCACCGGCACGACCGAGCGGTCGCCCGTCGCCGCGAACGTCTCGCCCGGCGGCAGGTGCGCCGCGACGACGGCCAGGATCTCGCCGAACGCACCGCGCAACCGGCCCTGACCGGGCAGCACCCGCCGCTCGTCGAACGCCTGCCAGGTCAGCACGACGCCCGCGCCGTCGCCGCCGCCGGCCTCGTCCGCGCCGACCTGGATCTCGCTGATGCCGAGGCGGTCGATGCGCCGCGCGAGCGCGCGCACGCAATCGGGCTCGAGCCGGTAGACCGACAGCCGATCGAACACCGGCAGGCTGGTTCCGGTCGCCGGATCCACGAGCGGCCGGGACGACGTGCCGTAGACGGCGACGCCGTCCGCCGTCACGCGCAAGCGCTTCGCGACGTGGGCGAAGCGGTCCTCGAAACGCAGTTCCTCGACGACCAGCTCGAAGTTGGGCGGCGGCCAGATCGACGGCGGCAGGTCCTCGCTGACGCATGCGCCGGCGAGCGCGATCGCGAGCCAAGCGCGGCTGCGCGGGGTCGGAACGGGCCTGGTCACGCGGGGATTCTAGCGAGCCGTGCGTTCGCCCCCACGAACGGATCGCTGCCGCGGTCGCGCTCGCGAAGTCGGGTCGAGCGACAACTGGTTGCACCGGACCGAATCCGACGCTACCGTGCGCGTCGGCGGGCCTTCGGGCCGAACCGGTCACGTCGACAACATGGTCCTCATCCACGAGAAGATCACGGCGCTGCTGGAGCAGCGCCGGCTCAAGAAGAGGGACCTGGCCAGGGCGTTGGGGGTGTCGCCGCAGACGGCGACGGACATCTGCAAGGGGCGCTCGGCGATCACGCTGCCGCACCTGCGCAACCTGGTCGCGTTCTTCGAGATCCGCGCGGAGTTCTGGCTCGACGACGACCGGTTGGTGCCGGGCGACGTCGACCGGGTCGCGCAGCGCGGCGCCGCGGACGCGATCGCGCGCACCGGGCTGCTCGGGGTCGAGGATCCCGAGCGGCTGCTCGACCGGCTCCGGCGCTTCGTCGCCGAGAACCGCGGCGCGTTCCTCGCGAAGTTCCCCGACCTGACCGCCGCCGAGCGGCGGCTGCTCGGGCTCGGCGACAGCGAGATCGGCGTGGTCGGCCAGATCGGCGGCTGACCGCGCCGCGCGTGACGTCCGCGTGACGCCCGTGGCAACGCACCGTTGCGGCAGTGCGCCGCGGCGGCCAGCATGCAGGGATGCGTCCGACCCGTTTCGCGCTGTCCACCTCGTGCCTCCTCGCGGCCTGCGGGTCGCTGCCCGACGACCAGGAGCCGGTGGTGCCGACCGCCGCGCTGCAGATCCGCGCCGGCCGTCCGGTCGCTCCGCTGCCGAACGAGCCCCACCTGCGCAACGTGCGCCAGCTGACATTCGACGGCGAGAACGCCGAGGCCTACTGGTCGAACGACGGCACCAGGCTCGTCTTCCAGCGCCGCTCCGCCGACATGCCTGCCGACCAGATCTACGTGCTCGACCTCGCGACCGGCGACACGCGGCTGGTCAGCAGCGGCAACGGCCGCACGACGTGCGCCTACTGGACGCAGGGCGACGAGCGCATCGTGTTCGCCTCGACGCACCACTTCGGCGACGCGCCGCCGGTCGTCAAGATGACCGGCCGCGGCTACCAGTGGGCCGTGCACCGCGAATACGACATCTTCGACGTCGACGCGGCCGGCGGCGAGCTGCGCCAGCTGACCGACACCGTCGGCTACGACGCGGAGGCGACGGTCTGCCCGGTCACCGGCGCGATCGTCTTCACGTCGGTGCGCGACGGGGACCTCGAGCTGTACACGATGGAGCCGGACGGCACCGACGTGCGACGCGTGACCGACCGGCCCGGCTACGACGGCGGCGCGTTCTTCTCCCACGACGGCAGCAAGTTCGTGCTGCGCTCGGCGTTCCCGGCCACCGCGGAGAAGGCGAAGGAGGACGCGCGACTGCTCGGCCAGCAGCTGGTCGAACCGTCGCAGATGGAGATCACGGTCTGCAACCGCGACGGCAGCGGCTTCCGCAAGGTGACCGACAACGGCGCAGCCAACTTCGCCCCGTTCTGGCTGCCCGACGACCGCCGCATCATCTTCTCGAGCAACTTCCGGGGCGTGCAGCGCATGCGCGAGACCGGCGACCACCGCGAGGCCCGCAACTTCGACCTGTTCGTGGTGGATGCCGCGCTCGACACCGGCGTGACGGGGCTCGAGGTCTGCCGGCGTCTGAAGCAGCTCCCCGGCGCCGCCGGCGTGCCGATGGTGTTGATCGCGCGCCACGCTGCGAGCCGCGACGAGATCCACAAGGGCTACGAGGCGGGCTGCGACGCCTTC
>CALKYL010000199.1 GCA_938003515.1 uncultured bacterium | reverse complement strand
CAGCCTCCCCTCGTCCTGGGCCCCGCGCGCGTCGATCCCGGTGACACCGCCGATCGACACGCCGGGTCGGCCGTCGTCCATGAACGCGAGACCGCCGTCGGCGGTGCGGGTCGGCGCGGGCAGGTTCGTCGACAGCGCGTAACGCACCACCAGATCGCCCGCGCCGGGCAGCGGCTCGTCGAACACCCACGACAGCGCGACGTGCGCGGGCGTGACCTCGAAGCGTTCGCGCACGTGCGCGCCGCGCTGCCAGACCGCCGTGGCGCCGTGCCGTGACGGCGCCGCCGCCGGCGCCGGCTCGACGACACGGAGCGCACCGCGCCGCACCGAATGCAGCGCGAGCGACACGTGCCGGGCGGTGTCGACGGCGGCCCCGAGCGCCGGCTCGAACCGCATGCCGTCGGCCGAGAACCGCACGCGGTAGGCGGCGCTGCCGCCGAGCAGGGCGGTGGGGCGGCCCGGCGCCGAGCCGGACCGCAGTCCGCAGCCGTGCGTCAGCGCAACCCGCTTCGGCGAGCTGGGATCGCCGTGCTGCGCCGGGTGCTGGGCGATCGAGGGCAGGGCGGAGAGCAGGACGGCGGCGATCCGGTACATGGCGAAGACCCGTTCGAGGCGGACGGCGGACAGGTCCACGGTGTCGTCGGCCGGCCGGATCGGACCGGCGATTCCGTCGACGCCGGTGCGCCCGAAGGCAACCCGGGACCACCCTCGCACCTCGCGCCGCCACCGCCCCACGGGGCTGGAATCGCGCGCCGGCCACCGCCAAGCTCTTCTGCATCGCGGGAAGCCGACGCAGCCGGCGCGCGAGGGCCGCGTTCGCGCCGCACCGGGCTGCGAACCCGCCGCCTGCCATGGTCACGACCAAACGCTACGACTACGTCCCGATCGCAGAGGTGCAGCAGCACCCCTCGATCCAGAACCACCGCGAGCTCAACGAAGCCAAGGTCGAGCACTACAAGCACGACATCCTCAGGAACGGCCTGCTCGAGCCGCTGGTCGTCTGGGAGCGCCGGAGCCGCGAGTACTTCCTGGTCGGCGGCTTCCACCGGCTCGCGGCGATCAAGCGCATCCGCGGCGAGCGCCCCGGCTACTACGACCGCGTCGACGTGCGCGTCGTCGCCGGCGACATCGAGGAGATCCGCGCGCTCAACCTCAAGCTCAACGCGGACCGGCTCGACGCGAAGATCAGCGACTACTTCGACACGATCCTGTTCCTCAACAACGCGAACTGGTCCGCCGAACGCATCGCGGGCTTCCTCGACAAGCGCGTGCCCTGGGTCGAGGACATCCTGCGCTACGTGCCGGGCATGGACCCGCGCGTGCGCGCGCTGCTGCACGAGGGCAAGCTGTCGTGGAGCAAGGCGCGCCAGATCTGCCGGCGTGTGCTCGCCGCGGAGCCCGGCGACGAGCGGCGCGTCGCCGACGAGGCGCTGCGGGAGCTCGAGGGCGGCGCCAAGGCGGAGCCGCGCTACGTGCTGACGCCCAAGGTCGCGCAGCGCCGGCTCGCGCAGCACCTCGAGCGCGACCCGCAGGCGACCTACCGGGTCACCGCGCAGGACCTCTATTCGCTGCTGACGCTGATGGCCGGCAAGGCGGACGCCGACCGCGAACGCCACCTCGAGCGCGTGCGCGACGTCTTCCCCGGCCTCGTCGAGTGACGCGCCCGGTCGGCCGCCGGGTCGGCCGAAATCCGCCGGGCGGCGCGACGTTCCGCCCGCGGCGGGCACGGCGCGACGCGCCGGCCAATTTGCACGCTCGCTCCCGCGGGCGCGCCGGCTAGACTCTTCGCCCGCATTTCGCGCCCCGCGCCGGCCGGCCAGGGCGCGCCAAGACCCCGGAGTGCCATGGACATCGTAGTCTGCATCAAGCGAGTTCCCGCGACCGACACGGCGATCAAGATCGCCGCCGACGGCAAGTCGATCGACACCGCCGGGGTGTCGTTCGAGATGAACGCCTACGACGAGTTCGCGCTCGAGCAGGCGCTGCGCATCAAGGAGCAGCTCGGCGCGGGCTCGGTGACGGCGATCACGATCGGGCCGAAGGAGTCGCAGAAGGAGCTGCGCGACGCGCTCGCCCGCGGCGCCGACAAGGCGGTGCTGCTGACGACCGACACGTGGGTCTACGACGGCGCGTCGACGGCCGCGGCGCTCGCGAAGTGGATCGAGGCCAACCCCTGCCAGGTCGTCTTGTGCGGCAAGCAGGCGGTCGACTCGGACAACAACCAGCTCGCGGCCAACCTCGCCGCCCGCCTCGGCTTCGCGTGCGTGACCGAGGTCGCGAAGCTCGAGCTGAAGGACGGCGCGTTCACGGCCGAACGCGACATCGAGGGAGCGCGCGAGGTCGTGGCGTGCAAGACGCCGGCCGTGATCAGCTGCAACAAGGGCCTCAACGAGCCGCGCTACGCCAACCTGAAGGGCATCATGGCGGCGAAGAAGAAGCCGCTCGAGGAGAAGGCGGCCGAGCTGCCGGCGCCGGCGATGGAGATCGTCGCGCTCGAGCTGCCGCCGGCGCGCGCCGCCGGCAAGATCGTCGGCGAAGGCGCCGCGGCGGTGCCGGCGCTGATCGACGCGCTGCGCAACGAAGCCAAGGTCCTCTGATCCGCCGCGAAGCGAACCCCCGAACCGAATCATGAGCAACATCATCGTCATCGCCGAGGTCCGCGACGGCGCGCTGAAGCGCCCGTCGCTCGAAGCGGTCACCGCGGGCCTGCAGCTCGCCGGCTCGACCGGCGGCCAGGTCGTCGCCGTCGCCTGCGGCAGCGGCATCGACGCCGCGTGCCAGGAGCTCGCGAAGAGCGGCGCGCACAAGGTCGTCGCGATCGACGGCGCGTCGTTCGCGAACTACTCCGGCGACGCCTGGGCGAAGGCGATCGCCGAGCAGGCGAAGGCCCACGACGGCGCGGCGGTGCTGATGGCGCACACGGCGATGGGCAAGGACCTGCTGCCGCGCGTGTCGGGCCTGCTCGACACCGGCGTCGTCACCGACGTCGTCGCGGTCTCGCACGAGGGCTCGGCGTTCGGCGCGAAGAAGCCGGTGTTCGCCGGCAAGGCGGCGATGACGGTCAAGGCGACCAAGGCGCCGTTCTGCGCGACGATCCGGCCCAACAACTTCGCCGCCGCCAGCGGCGAGGGCGCGGCGGAGGTGCAGAAGGTCGCAGCACCCGCCGGCGACCTCCTGTCGGTGGTCAAGGAGATCGTCGCCGCTGTCGCCGATCGGGGGCGAGGTGGCCGGATCGTCGCCGCAGCCGGCGACAAGACGCCGCTGCAGGAGGCGCAGGTCGTCGTGTCGGGCGGCCGCGGCCTGAAGGAGCCGGCGCACTTCAAGATGATCGAGGAGCTCGCCGCGGCGTTCGGCCCGGGCGTCGCCGCGGTCGGCGCGTCCCGCGCCGTCGTCGACGCAGGCTGGCGGCCGCACAGCGAGCAGGTCGGCCAGACCGGCAAGGTCGTCAGCCCGCCGCTCTACATCGCGATCGGCATCTCCGGCGCGATCCAGCACCTCGCCGGCATGCGCACCGCGCGCACGATCGTCGCGATCAACAAGGACGCGGACGCGCCGATCTTCAAGGTCGCGGACTACGGCATCGTCGGCGACGCGTTCGAGGTCGTCCCGGCGTTGACGAAGGCGATCGCGGAAGTCGTCGCGAGCCGCTGACGCATGGCGCTCCAGGCCGGCATCGTCGGGTTGCCCAACGTCGGCAAGTCGACGTTGTTCAACGCCATCACGCGCACGCAGAAGGCCCAGGCGGCCAACTACCCGTTCTGCACGATCGACCCGAACGTCGGCGTCGTCACGGTGCCGGACGCGCGGCTCGAGCCGCTGCGTCGGATCGCGAAGACCGACGTCGTGATCCCGGCGGCGATCGAGTTCGTCGACATCGCCGGCCTCGTCGCCGGTGCGGCCGCCGGCGAGGGCCTCGGCAACAAGTTCCTCAGCCACATCCGCGAGGTCGACGCGATCGTGCAGGTCGTGCGCTGCTTCGAGGACGAGGACGTGCACCACGTCGCCGGCTCGGTCGACCCGGTGCGCGACATCGAGGTCATCACGACCGAGCTCGTGCTCGCCGACCTCGAGTCGGTGCACAAGCGCATCGACCGCCAGACCAAGCAGGCCAAGCGCGGCGACAAGGAAGCGCAGCAGGAGATGCCGGTCCTGCAGAAGCTGGCGCCGGTGCTCGACCAGGGCAAGCCCGCGCTCCTGTGCGAGCTGACCGACGACGAGCGGCAGGTCGCGAAGCACTTCCACCTGCTTACGTCGAAGCCGACGATCTTCGCCTGCAACGTCAAGGACGACCAGCTCGCGACCGCCGGGGACAACCCGTTCGTGCAGGCCGTGCGCGCCTACGCGAAGGCGCACCTCGCGTGCGAGGCGATCGTGATCTCGGCGCAGATCGAGAGCGACCTCGTCGACCTGTCGCCCGAGGACGCGCAGGCGTTCCTGAAGGACCTCGGCGTCGACGAGAGCGGCGTCGGCCAGCTGATCCGCGCGACCTACCACCTGCTCGGCCTGCGCACGTTCTTCACGGCGGGCGAGAAGGAGGTGCGCGCGTGGACGATCCACGCCGGCGACACCGCGCCGCAGGCCGCCGGCGTGATCCACACCGACTTCGAGCGCGGCTTCATC
>CALKYL010000198.1 GCA_938003515.1 uncultured bacterium | reverse complement strand
CTGGCCACGCTCGCGCGGCACTGCCCGGAGGCGGCCGGCGCCGCCGGCCGCGCGCTGTCCGCGGGCCGCGCGGCGCTCGCCACCCGGACGATCTGGAACGTCAACTCGACCGCGCGCGGCGGCGGCGTCGCCGAGCTGCTCGCGTCGCTGCTGCCGTTCGCGCGCGGCGCCGACATCACGGTGCGCTGGGGGGTCATCGGCGGCGACGACCGCTTCTTCCACGTGACCAAGCGTCTGCACAACGCGCTGCACGGGGCGACCGGCGACGGCTCACCGCTCGACGAGGGCGCGCGCGCGCACTACGAGCGGGTGCTCCGCGACGACTTCGCGGGCATGCGGTCGCTGCTGCGGCCCGGCGACGTCGTCATCCTGCACGACCCGCAGACCGCCGGTCTGTGCGGATCGGTGGCGAGGCTCGGCTGCACGGTCGTCTGGCGCTGTCACATCGGCATCGACGCCCCGAACGACGAGAGCGACCGCGGGTGGCGCTTCCTCGCGCCCTACCTGGCCGACGCGCACGCGTTCGTCTTCTCGCGCGACGCCTACATCCCGTCGGTCGTGCCGCGGGCGCGATGCACCGTGATCTCGCCTTCGATCGACCCGACGACGGCGAAGAACCAGGCGATGACGCCCACGACCGTGCGCGCGATCGTCGGCGCGGCCGGCCTGGTCGCGAACGGCCTCGAAGGCGCCGGCCGCGAGACCGCGTTCGAGCGCGCCGACGGCTCGATCGGCGCGGTGACGCGCACCGTCGACCTGGTGCACGAGAACGGCGTCCCGCCGGCCGACGCGCCGCTGGTCGTGCAGGTGTCCCGCTGGGACCGGCTCAAGGACCCGATCGGGGTCATCGACGGCTTCGCGCACATGGCGCGCGCCGGCCGCGGCGGGCCCGCCCACCTGCTGCTCGCGGGACCGCAGGTGGACGGCGTGCACGACGACCCCGAGGGCGCCGAGACGTTCGCCGAGACCCGCCGGCACTGGCGCGACCTGCCGGCCGAGCTGCGGCGGCGCGTGCACCTCGCGTGCCTGCCGATGGCCGACGTCGAAGAGAACGCCGCGATGGTCAACGCGCTGCAGCGGCACGCGGCCGTCGTCGTGCAGAAGAGCGTCAGGGAAGGCTTCGGCCTGACCGTGACCGAGGCGATGTGGAAGGGCCGACCGATGCTCGCGAGCCGCGTCGGCGGCATCCAGGACCAGATCGAGCACGGCCGCAGCGGCCTCTTGCTCGTCGACCCGAAGGACCCGGAGGAGTTCGCGGCGCACCTCGCCGACCTGCTGGACGACCGGGCCCTCGCCGATCGGCTCGGCGAGGCCGCGCGCCAGCGCGTGCGCGAGCGCTTCCTCCCCGACAGCCACCTCGGCAGCTACGCCGCGCTGCTGCAGCGCTGCCTCGCCGAGGCGGACACGCGCAAGCGCGGCGCGAGCGCGTAGCGCCTAGGGCACGACGATCGTCGCGACGCAGTTGCCGTCGGCGAACGTGAAGGTCGCCGGATCGAGCGTCAGCACGTTGTGGTACACGACCGTGTCGATCGGCGCGCCGGCCGGGATCGACCACTGCAGCGTGAAGTCGCCGGCCGGGCCGACCACGCCGACCGCGCCAGCGCCGGGGAACACGAACGCGCCGACGAACGGCAGCACGTCGCCGCCCGGCAGCGGCAGCCCGCCGGTCTCGGTGAACTCGAACGCCGCGGCCCAGACGTAGAGCTGGCCCGTGGCCGACGGCCGCGCGCCCACGAGGGTCTGCACGCCGCCCGTCGCCGACGAGACCTGCAGCTCGCCGCCGCGCAGCTCGGCCGCATCCAGGCTCTGGGCGACCAGGCGGCTGACCGTGGCGCCCGGCGGACCGCCGTCCTGCACCGAGAGGATCTCGGGCCGGCCGTCGCGGTCGACGTCGGCGACCACGCTGTGCCAGTGGTTCGGCGGTTCGTGGGCGGTGTGGCGCAGCTGACCGGAGAACACGTCGAAGAAGCGGAACACGCCAGCCGGATCGAGCCCGCCGACCAGCGACTCGCCGCGTTCTTCGTCGCGCACCGCGAACAGCTGCACCGCGCCGCCGGACACGAGGCCCTGGTGCACGGACACCGCGGTCGGACCGCTGACGTCGAAGACCTCGACGCCGTGCGACGGCGACGCGGCGCACAGCATGCCGTCGAGCACCGCGAGGCCCGTCAGCCCCAGCACGCCGAAGCTCTGCGTGCCGGTGGCCACGAGGGTCCGGGCCCCGGTCGCCGGATCGACGCGGTAGAGCAGCCCCTGCACGCTGGTGCCGCCGAATGGCGCCGAGATCCACAGGGCGGTCGCGGTGTCGGTGGCCCCCGGCTCGACGGCGACCGCGCCGCCGAAGCCTTCGAGGCCGGTGCCCGTGATCGACCAGATCAGCGTGCGGGACGCGACGTGCCACGCCTGCACGATGCCGTCGAGGCCGGCGCCGTCCGGGTCGTGCACGATCAGCTCGTCCTTGCCGTCCCCGTCCAGGTCGGCGAACGCAACGCCCACCGCCGGGACCGCGAGGTGCCACCAGGTGTCGCCGTCGTGGTCGGAGCCCTTGTAGACGTAGACGCCGGCCGCACCGTGCGCGATCGCGATGTCGGCCTCGCCGTCGCCGTCGTAGTCGCCGAGCGCGACGTCGACGGGGTCGGCGGCCTGTCCCTCGAAGTCGTAACCGTCGCTGAAGAAGCCGGACCACATCCGGTCGACGAACACGGTGCCGCCCTGCCAGACCAGGACATTCGAGAACGTCGGGCCGTGGAACGCGGTCCGGCGGGCACCGGGCTCGAGCGCGCGCACCCACTGCACCTGGGACGCCTGCTGGGCGAGCGCGAAGGGAATCGACGTGAGAAGGGCGGCCGCGGAAGGGATCGGGTGTCGCATGGATCGGGTCCTCGCCCCTTCCGTCGCGAACGCGCGCCCGACCCTGCCAGGCGAGGCGAAGAACTTTGCTCCGGATACGCTTCGGCGGACGTGAACTCGCGTTCGACCCAGCTGCTGCGCGCCCTCCGGGCCGGCGACGAGGCCGCCCGCGGGCAGCTCGCCGACCTGGTCTACGACCAGCTGCACGGCCTCGCGCAGCGCCTGCTCGGCGAGCGGCCGAAGGCGACCCTCCAGGCGACCGAGCTGATCCACGAGGCCTGGCTGCGGCTCGCCGACGGCGAGCTGCAGCGCGACTACGAGAGCCTGCGGCACTACCGCCGCGTCGCGGCCCGGGCGATGCGCTACGTGCTCGTCGACCGCGCCCGGGCGCGGCTGGCGAAGAAGCGCGGCGGCGCGAACCGGCCGGTGACGCTCGACGAGCAGCTCGTCGGCCTCGACCCTGCGCGCGACGACGGCACGCTCGCGGTGCACGAAGGGCTCGAACGGCTCGCCGCGGTCGATCCGGACCTCGCACAGCTCGTCGAGCTGCGCTTCTTCGGCGGCCTGACGATGCCCGAGATCGCCGAGAACCTGGGCGTCTCCGAACGCTCCGCGCACCGCATGTGGCGGCTGTGCCGGGCGTGGTGGCTCGAGCACTTCGGCGACGACCGGCCGGACTGACGGCCGGTCAGCGGCCCGCGTCGCCGAGCTTCGCGCGCCAGCGCCGCGCCTCGTCGGCCCTGCCCCACGCCTCGAACAGCGCCGCGGTCTCCTCGTAGTTCGAGCGTGTGCGGGAATGCCCGGGCCCGAGCTTCTGCTCGAGCACCGCGCGCGCCGCCTCGAACTCCGGCTCGGCTTCGGCGAACCGGCCGAGTTTGCGCAGCACGATGCCGCGGTGCTGGCGGAACACCGCCGTGCGCCAGTTGTCCTGCGGCAAGAGCCGCCGGGCGTCGGCGAGCAGCGTGTCGACCTCGGCGAGTGCTTCGCGCAGCTGCTCCTCACCGTCCTGGCGGTGCAGCGCGACGACGAGGTTGAAGCGCGTGATCAGATCGCTCGGCGCGACCTCCACGCCGGCCTCGGCGCGCGCGGCGAGCACCTCGCGGTAGACGGCCTCGGCGTCGGCGTACGCCTCGCGCCGTTCGGCGCACAGACCGAGGTTGGTCGCCGCGCCGGTGGTCGAAGGGTGCACCGGTCCGCGCACGCGCTTCAGGGTCTGCCAGAGCTCGCGGAACGCCGCCTCCGCATCGGCGAGGCGGCCGGCGTCCAGGAACAACAGCGCCTGCGAGTTGCGGATGCTGAGCGTCTCGGGGTCCTCCGCGCCCCAGTGCTGCTCGGCCAGCGCCAGCGCCGCGCGATAGCGGCCGTCGGCTTCGTCGTGCTGATCGAGGTGCGCCAGCGTGTTGGCGAGCGCGGTCAACGCGCCGATGCGCGGCAGCACGAGCGACTCGTCCGCTTCGAGCACGGGCACGGCCTCGCGCAGGAGTTCCAGCGCTTCGGCGTAGGCGGCGCGCTGGTCGAGAACGGTCGCGAGCTCCGCTCGGTCCTGGGCGACGCGCCAGTGGCCTTCTCCGAACCGTTCGAGGTCGAGCGCGAGCGCGGCGCGGCGGCCGGCCTCGGCCGCCTCGAGCTCGCCTTGCGCGGCCAGCAGGCGGGCGCGGTCGCCACGGATGCGCACGACCAGTTCGTGACCGGCGACGCCGAGCCGCTCGGCGTGCGTCAGCGCGTGCGCGAAGTGCTGCTCCGCCTGCGTCATCGCGCCGAGGTCCAGGTAGGCGCGCGCGAGCGCACGGTGCAGGCCCGCGGCGACCCGCTCGGCCTCGGGCGGGCTCCGCCGCAGCTGCTCGGCGGCGCGGTCCAGCACGTCGACGAGGCGCGTGTTGCGGTCGCCGCGGCCGGCGCGGAACATCTCGCTCTGCAGTTCGGCGAGCGACTGCAGGTCGGCGGCGAGCCCTTCGGCGACCACGCGCCGCGCGTCGGCGGCGGCCTCCGCTGCGAGCGCGCGACGCCAGCCGAGCGACGTCGCCACGGTGCCGCCGACGAGCAGCGCAAGGACGACTCCCGCGACGGCGACGGACGCGCGGTTGCGCCGCACGAATTTCCGCAGCAGGTAGCCGCGCGTCGGCGGCCGCGCGAACAGCGGCACGTCGGCGAGGAAGCGGCGCAGGTCGGCCGCCAGGTCGGACGCCGACGGGTAGCGCTCGTCCGGGTCGGCGGCGAGCGCCTTCAGCAGCACCCAGTCGAGCTCGGGCGGCACCGGCACGCGCGCGGACTCGACGCGCGCCGGCCGCGCGGGCGGGGTGGCGCGCACTCGCGCTAGGGGGCTCGCGAGCGACGCCGGGCTGTGGTGGTGCGGCGGCGAGCCGACGAGCAGGGCGTAGAGGGTCGCGCCGAGGCCGTACACGTCCGCGCGCGCGTCGATGCGCGCGGGGTCGCCGTCGATCTGCTCGGGGCTCATGAAGCCCGGCGTGCCGAGCACCTGCCCCGCGAGCGTCTGCACCGTGCGGCGATCCTCGGCGGCGTCGGTCGCCCGCGCGATGCCGAAGTCGATGACCTTGACGCGGCCGTCGCCGCCGACGAGCACGTTCTGCGGCTTGAGGTCTCGGTGCATGACGCCCTGCTGATGGCCGTGCTGCACCGCGTCGCAGACCTGCAGGAACAGCTCGAGGCGCCCGCGCAGGTCGAGCCGCCGTTCGTCGGCGTGGCTCGTCAGCGGGAGCGCGTCGGCGACGAACTCCATCGCGAAGAAGGGCAGCTCCTCGCCGGTGTCCGGGTCGCGCCAGGTGCCGGCCTCGAACACCTGCGCGACGTTCGGGTGCCGCAGCCGTCCGAGCGTCTCCGCCTCGTATTCGAGCCGTCGTCGCGCCGCGTCGAACGCGACCAGCGTGCGCAGCACCTTGAGCGCGACGGTGCGCGCGGGCCGCTCCTGCACCGCCTCGAACACGGCACCCATGCCGCCCGAGCCGAGCGGCCGCACGAGCCGGTAGCCGGCGATGTGTCGCAGCCGCGCCGGGTCGGGCACGGCGCCGCGCACGTCCACGGCCCCGTCGATGTCGGACGCTCCCGTCGACGCGTCGCGGGCGAGCAGGCGCTCGACCTGCGCGCGTAGCCCGGCGTCCTCGCCGCAGAGGCGGCCGAGTTCCGCGGCGCGCTGGTCCGCCGGCAGGTCGACGACCTGCTCGAAGACCTGCCGGACTGCGCGCCACTCGGTCACGGCAGGCTCGGGCCGCTGTCGCCGCCGGGGCGCCGGGGTCGAGACCTCGGGCCGAACACGCCGGATATCGCGAGGAGGTGGCTTCGCATGGCGTCCGAGCCCCTTTCGTATCACAGCCTCGGGGACCGCGACACCGGGCTCGTGGTTGCGATCGCGGGCCGCGGCGGGCAACCTGCTCGGCCCGAGTTTCGATCCACCAGGAGGTCTCCTTGCTTCGTACGTTCCGCGCGTTCGCCAGCGCCCTCGCCCTCTCGCTGTCGTTGCTGGCCCAACAGGGCGACCAGCAAGGCCCGGCTCCGCAGACGGCCGGCGATCCAGCCGTCGACACGAAGGTGCTCGAACTGCAGCTGCGCCCGCTGCGGCTCGCCCAGGTGCAGGCCGAGGCCGAAGCGTGGCTCGAACTGCTCGCCCAGAAGAACGCCGACATCGCGCAGCGCCAGATCGACCTGCGCACGGCCGAGGGGGACGCCCGCGCCACGCTGTCGAACCAGCTGGCCGAGGACAACACCGCGCAGACCCGGCTCGTCGACCGACTCAACATCGTGCTCGACGCCCTCGAGGCGCGCGGCGGCGAGGTCGAGAAGTACGAGAAGTACGTCTCCGCGTCGACCGGCTTCGGCATCGCCGACGCCAGCGACGTGTCGTCCGCGTTCGACTTCGTGCGCAACTGGCTGGTGTCGCCCGAGGGCGGCATCCGGCTCGGACTGAACATCGTGAAGTTCCTCGCGGTGCTGCTCGCGTTCCGGATCCTCGCCAAGATCCTCGGCGGCCTCGTCGGCAAGGCGCTCGGCCGCGTGCGCACCGTCTCCGAGCTGCTGCGCGACTTCTTCGTCAACACCGTCGGCAAGATCACCTTCTTCATCGGCGTCGTCGTCGCGCTGTCGATGCTCGAGGTCGACGTGACGCCGTTCCTCGCCGCGATCGGCGCCGCCGGCTTCGTGATCGGCTTCGCGCTGCAGGGCACGCTGTCGAACTTCGCGGCCGGCATCATGATCCTGATCTACCGGCCGTACGACATCGGCCAGGTGGTGACGGTCGCCGGCGAGACCGGCAAGGTCGACCAGATGACGCTCGTGTCCACCACGCTGCGGCTGTTCGACAACCAGACCGTGATCGTGCCGAACAGTTCGATCTGGGGCGACGTGATCACCAACATCACCAGCGAGACGACGCGCCGGGTCGACATGAAGTTCGGCGTCGGCTACGGCGACGACCTGCAGAAGGCGCAGCGCGTCTTCGAGGAGATCATCACCAGCCACCCGAAGGTGCTCGCCGAGCCGGCGCCCGCCGTCAAGCTGCACGAGCTCGGCGAGTCGTCGGTCAACTTCGTCGTGCGGCCGTGGTCGCGCACCGAGGACTACTGGGACGTGTTCTGGGACGTGACCCGCGAGGTCAAGAAGCGCTTCGACGAGGAGGGGCTCTCGATCCCGTTCCCGCAGCGCGACGTGCACGTGCACCAGGTCACGGGCTGAGCGCGGGACCCGGGACGGCGACGACCTCTGCGCCGGTGACCGCGAACGTGCGGCCCTCGCGCGGCGTGACGCGCACGCCGCTCGACCAGGCCGTGAACGCCGGCAGCAGGCCGACGCGATCCCGGAACTGGAAGCACGGCAGCACGAGTTCGTCGCCGCCGCCTCGCAGCCGGACCATCGGGTGCAGATGGCCGGCGAGCGCGTAGCCGCCGGTGCCGGCCGCCGCGCCCGCGGGCCACGCCGCGGCGGGTGGCTCGTGGCACAGCGCGAACGGCCCGAGCGTCGCGGGCGCGAGGTGCTCCTCGAACCCCCACGCCTCGGGCAGCCGCTCGACGTGGCGGTCGTGGTTGCCGCGCACGACGTGCAGCGACACGCGGGGATGCCGGCGACGGAGCCGCGCGAGCCCGTCGGTCGCCGCGGCCTCCGCGCCGTGCACCAGGTCTCCGAGCACCCACAGCGAGCGCGCACCGGTTGCGTCGAGCGTCGCCGACAGCCGCGCGAGGTCCGCTTCGCCGGCCGTCGACGGCACCGGCACCCCGCGCCGCTGGAAGGCCTCCGGCTTGCCGACGTGCAGGTCCGCGACCAGCAGCGCCGACTCGGCCGGCCACAGGAGCGCGCGCGCGGCGAGCAGCTCGACCTCGACGCCGGCGACCCACGCCCTCACGCGACCGTCTCCGCGAGCCACCGCTGCTTCATGCGCTCCAACCGCTGCCGGGCCGTCTCCGACGACACTCGCGCCTCGACGCGCTCCAGCGCGAGCGGGAACGCCAGCGGCGAGGGGCGCGCGGTCGTCACGACCTCGAGTCCGTCGCGTTCGACGCGCGCGAGCACCGCGGCGAGCCGGTCGCGGTCGAAGTGCCGCTGCAGGACCTCGTCGCGCGCCTGCGACAGCAGCAGGTGGCCGGGCTCGTGCCGCGCGAACACGTCGTGCAGGAGGCCCGCCGACGTCTGCAGCTGCCGCGCGCCCTTGCGGTGCCGGCCGAAGCCCTCGTGCACGAGGCCGGCGACACGCGCGACCTCGCGGAACTGGCGCCGCGACAGCTCCGCCGCGTTGACGGCGCGCAGCGCGTCGTCGTCGAGGGATTCGCCGGACCAGAGCGTCGGGTCCGCGAGCGCCGCGACGAAGTCGCACGCGCCGGCCGCGAGCAGCTCGAGACCGTAGTCGTTCGCCGACAGCGCGAAGGTCGCCGCCCGCCGCCGTCCGAGCCGAAACGCGAGCAGCGCCGCGAGGCCCTCGTGCGCGAGCCGGCCGGCGAACGGGAACAGGAACAGGTGCTCGCCCTCGCGCGTGCGGCACACCTCGGCGAGCACGCGGTCCCCGGGCAGGCGGCCGACCTCGTGCTGGCGCCGCAGCAACGACGCGACCGCGCGCACCTCGGGCTCGAAGTCGGCGAGGTCGCGCCCGGCCTCCAGCTGCGTCCGGACGTCGACGAGCAGCTCGCGCGTCGCGGTCGCGAGCGAGTCCGACAGCGGCAGCCGCCCGCCGACCCACTTCGGCGCGTGCTCGCTCGGGCCGCGCGCCGCCCGCACCCGCACGTCCATGTCGCGGACCGACACGAGCTCGAGCACGCGGCCGCCGAACAGGAAGCGCTCGCCCGGCCGCACGCGGCTCAGGAAGCGCTCTTCGACGCTGCCCAACACGTGGCCGTTGAGGAAGCGCACACGCATCGTGCCGTCCTGCGTGATCGTGCCGATCGCCGCGCGGTGTTCGCGGGCGAGCTGCTGGTCGGCGACCACGCATCGGCCCTGGCGGCGCACGATCCGGTGGTAGCGCGGATAGGCGGCCAGCGTCGGGCCGCCGCGCTCGACGAACGCCAGCACGCGATCGAACGTGGCGCGGTCGAGGTCGCGGTAGGCGTGGCTCGTACGCACCTCGGCGAACAGCTCGTCCGGCGCGAAGCCGCCGCCGGCGGCGCACGTGACCAGGTGCTGCGCCAGCACGTCGACCGGCGCCTGCAGCGGCCGCCGCGGTTCGATCTCGCCGGCCGCGAGGGCGCGGCGCAGCGCCGCGATCTCGACCAGCTGCATCGCGTGCGTCGGCACCATCAGCACCTCGGAGACCTCACCGGGGCGGTGCCGGGCGCGCCCGGCGCGCTGCAGCAGTCGCGCCACGCCGCGCGCCGAGCCGATCTGCACGACGCGTTCGACCGGCGCGAAGTCGACGCCGAGGTCGAGCGAGCTCGTGCACACGACCAGCGTCACGCTGCCGTCGCGCAGGCCGCGTTCGATGCGGTCGCGTTCGTCGCCGTCGATGCTGCCGTGGTGCAGCCCGAAGCGCTCGAACCACTCCGGCCGGCGCTCGAGCAGCGCGCGGTACCAGCGCTCGGCCTGGTTGCGCGTGTTGGTGAACAGGAGCGTCGGGCGCGCGGGGTCGAGCGCGTCGGCGACCGCGTCGAACATCGTCGCGCCGAGATAGCCGAACCAGGGCAGCCCCGCTGGCCCGCCGAGCGTCGCCAGCGCGACGCGGGCCGGCAGCTCCGAACGCACGACCCTCGCCGGGCGCCCCGGACCGGCCACCGCCACCGCCAGTTCGTCGACGTTGCCGAGCGTGGCCGAGAGCGCCCAGGTGCGCACGCCGCGGCCGAGCGTGCGCAGCCTCGCGAGCGCCAGCTCGGTCTGCGTGCCGCGCTTGGTGCCGGCGAGCTCGTGCCACTCGTCGACGACGACCGTGTGCACGCCGGCGAACTTGTGCTGTGCGTCGTCGTACGAGAGCAGGATGCAGAGCGACTCCGGCGTGGTCAGGAGCACCGTCGGCAGCCGCTCGCGCAGCTTGCGCTTCTTGTGGGACGACGTGTCGCCGATGCGCGACGCGACCGTGACCGGCAAACCGAGGTCCGCGACCGGCCTCGCGAGCGCGAGTTCGATGTCGCGTGCCATCGCGCGCAGCGGCGTGATCCAAAGGATGCGCAGCCCGTCGCCGTCACCCCGCCGCGCGGCGGCCACCGCCGCCGCGAGCGCCCCGAAGTAGGCGGCGTAGGTCTTGCCCGACCCGGTCGGCACGCAGACGAGGCCGCTCGCGCCGTCGAGCTGGGCCCGCCAGGTGCGTTCCTGGTGCGGCAGCGGCGTCCAGCCGCGGTCGCGCATCCAGCCGCGCAGACCTTCCAGCTCCCGGTCGCCGTCAGCCGTCGCCATCCGGACCTCCACCGATCAGCGCCACCACGTCCGCGAGCGTGTTCGCGTCGGCCGGCGCGCGGTCGCGCCGCCAGCGCGCGATGCGCGGGAAGCGCAGCGCGACGCCCGCCTTGTGCCGGGTCGAGCGCGCCGCGTGGTCGAAGTGCAGCTCGAACACGTGGCTGGTCTCGACCTGCCGGACCGGCCCGAACTTGTCGACGGTGTGGCGCCGGATCCACGCGTCGAGCTCGCGCACCTCCGCGTCGACGAGCCCGCTGTAGGCCTTGGCGACCGGCACCAGCGCGCCGCCGTCCCAGACCCCGAACGTGTAGTCCGTGTAGAGCCCGGCGCGCCGGCCGTGGCCAGGTTCGGCGTAGAGCAGGACCGCGTCGACCTCGAGCGGATCGACCTTCCACTTCCACCAGTCGCCGCGCACGCGGCCGGTGCGATACGGGCTGGTCCGCCGCTTGAGCATCAGCCCCTCGACGCCCCGTTCCCGGCTGCTGGCGCGGGCCGCCGCGAGCTCCGCCCAGTCGCGGAACGGCACCGACGGCGACACGCGCATGCCGGCGGAGGCGGCGATCCGCTCGAGGCGTTCGCGCCGCGCGGTCAGCGGCTGGTCGCGCAGGTCCCGGCCGTCGACCTCCAGCACGTCGTAGGCGACGAACGCGCACGGCACGTCCGCCAGCAGCTTGCGGCCGACGCGCTTCTTGTTGAGCCGGCGCTGCAGCGCCGCGAACGGCAGCGGCGCCTCGTCGCGCCACGCGAGCACCTCGCCGTCGAGCACGACGCCTTCGGGCAGCGCCGCCGCGCCTGCGACGACCTCGGGGAACTGCGCGGTTATCAGCTCCTCTCCGCGCGACCACAGCGCGACCTCCCCGCGGCGCACGAGCTGGCCGCGCACGCCGTCCCACTTCCATTCGGCGGTCCATTCCGCGGCATCTCCCAGCTCGTCCGGCGCGCGCTCGAGCGGCGACGCCAGGAAGAACGGATACGGCCGCGCGCGGTCCGCGTCCGACTCGTCCTCGGTGAACAGCGCGGCGAAGCCGTCCGCGGTCGTCGGCGCGCCGCCCATCAGCCGATGGAACAAGACCGGCGCGTCCACCCCCGACCACCGGGACAGCGCCCGCACGAGCAGCCGCTTCGACACGCCGACGCGCAGCCCGCCGGTCGCGAGCTTGAGCAGCACGAACAGCTCATGCACCTCCAGCCCCGCCTGCCGCGCGCGGAAGGCCGCGCGCTGCGCCGGCCGATCCAGCGTGCGCAGCCCGTCGACCCAGGCGGCGGCCTCGGCGAGCGTCGGCGTCCAGGGATCGTCGACCACGCGGTGCGGCATCGCGTCGAGCAGCAGCGCGATCGTCTCGGCGCGGTCGCCGACCTCCTGGTAGGAGACCGCGAAGGTCTCCGCGTCGACGCCGGCGAGTTCGCAGGTCCACTCGACGAGATCGCGCGCGCGGAACGGAGTGCGCAGCCGCTCGCCCGACAGGAAGAACACCGCCCACGCGGCGTCGGCGCGGGGCGCTGTGCGGAAGTAGTCGACGATCGCGTCGACCTTCGCCTGGGTGGAGTTGGTCCGGTCGAGCCGGTCGTAGAGCGACGCGAAGCGGCGCATTTCAGTCCTCCGCTCCGCCGCGGGCGCGCGTCGATCCGAGCGCGCGCGCGTCCACGCCGCGCGCACACAGGTAGCGCACCAGCGCTTCGGCCCGCCCGTGGTGCACGAACACACGGCCCGCTCCCGTGGCCTCGACCGTCTCGACCAGACCCGGCCAGTCGGCGTGGTCCGACAAGACGAAGCCGCGGTCCCAGCCGCGTCCGCGCCGCACGCCGCGCACGCGCATCCAGCCGGACGCGAACGCGGTCTCGGCGCGGCGGAAACGACGCAGCCACGGCGAGCGACTCGCCGACGGCGGCGCGACCACGAGCTGCCCCACGTGGCCGTCGGCGCGGTCCGTGACCCGGAGCGTGTCGAGCATGCGCACGCCGGCCGCGCGGTAGGCCGCCGTGAGCGGCTCGACCGCGCCGTGCACGAACACCGGCGCGTCGGTGTGTGCCGTCAGCCCGGCGAGCACGCGCTGCGCCTTGCCGAGCGCGTAGCAGAAGAGCAGCGACGTCCGGTCGTTCGCGGCGTTCTCCTGCCACCACGCGAAGATCTCGGCGATGACCTCGCCGGTCGGCCGCCAGCGGTAGATCGGCAGCGCGAAGGTCGCCTCGGTGACGAACACGTCGCACGGCACCGCCTCGAACGGGGTGCAGGTCGGGTCGACCTCGCGCTTGTAGTCGCCGGACACGACCCACACCTCGCCGCCCCGTTCGACGCGCACCTGCGCCGAGCCGCGGATGTGCCCGGCCGGGTGCAGCGACACCGTCGCGTCGCCGAGCCGGAAGCGTTCGCCCCACGCGTGCGGCACGACGTCGGTCTCCGGACCGACGCGCAGGCGGGTCACCTCGAGCCCCTCGGCGGAGCAGTGCACGGTGCCGTGCCCCGGACGCGCGTGGTCGGCGTGGGCGTGCGTGACCACCGCCGTGGCGACCGGCTCGAGCGGGTCGACGGCGAAGCGGCCCGGCTCGCACCGGAGTCCGTGGCGGGCGGGGGTCAGCAGCACGGTGGCTGGGGAGCTTCGCGGGAGCGCCCGGCCCGGATTCGGCGCGCGCGCCGAGCGCCGACCGCACGCCGCGGCCCGGAGCGCGTCAGGCCGCCGCCGGCAC
>CALKYL010000197.1 GCA_938003515.1 uncultured bacterium | reverse complement strand
CGGTCGAGGGCGAGAGCAAGGCGGAGGGGGGAGAGCCGATCCGCGACCGGGCGCGCTGGAAGCGCGCGTTCGTCGCCTTCGAGCCGGAGGCCGGCGACGGCGGGCGACCCGTGTTCCTCTACGCCCTTTCCGCCGCGCCCGCGGCCGGCCGCGCGCGCGAGAGCCCAGCCCGTCGCGCCACCCGCAGCCAGTCCGATCGCGACGGAGATCCAGTCCACGGCGGCAGGGTAGGCCCCGCCGGCCGCGGCCCCAGCGCGGGATTGCAGGATCTGCACTCGGTGCACCGCACCCGGCGCGAGCGCCCGCGCCCCGAAACGTGCAGATCCTGCACGCTCCCCGGGGCCGGCCGTCCGGCACGGTCCTTGTTCCACCGGGGCGTGATGAAACGCATCCTCGCTGTCTATCGCGATCAGACGCGCGCGTCCCGCGCCGCCCGCGAGCTCGAACGCCGCGGCTTCGCGCCCGATCGCATCTCGATCCTCGCGGCCGACAGCGCCTCGGGCCAGGTCTTCATGGCCAGTGAGCGCAGCGCCTCGAAGAAGAGCGCCCTCGCCGGCGCCGCCGTCGGCACGACCGGCGGACTGGTGGCCGCCTCACTGCTCGGCGCCGGCGCGATCTTCTCCGGCCCGATCGCCGTCGCGCTGGCAGGCACGGTCGCCGGCGGCCTGCTGGGCGGCCTCGTCGGCCTCGGCATCCCCGACAACGAAGCCGAGCTCCGCTCTCGACAGATCGCCGACGGCGGCATCCTGGTCGCAGTCGACTTCGAAGCGGACGACGAGCAGCAGCGGGCGACCGCGGCGCTCGGCGCCACCGACTACCTCCACATCGTCGAGGTCGACGAGCCGGAGATCCGCAAGCAGGAGCCGACCGACGAACGGTGAGGCGCGCCGGCGTGCGCCGGCGCACCACGCTCACCCCTCGCGAGTCACTGCGCTCGCTCTCCCCGACCATCCACCCAACGAGAATCCCATGACCACTGTTTCCACCCTCACTCCCGTCCCCTTCGACCTTTCCGAGAAGGCGCGCGGCGCCGCCGCGGACGCCCTCAACGGCTGGCTCGTCGACCTCGTCGCGCTCGCCCTTCGCCTCAAGCAGGCACACTGGAACCTGCGCGGCGCTCGCTTCAAGAGCGTGCACGAGCAGCTCGACGAGATCCTCGCGGACGTGCGCACCGCCGTCGATGACGTCGCCGAACGCGTCGTCACCCTCGGCGCCGCCGCGGACGGCCGTCCCGAGACGGTCGCGAGCAAGACGACCCTCGAGCGTTTCCCGCCGGGCCGGCTGAGCGTCGTGCAGGCGATCCGCACGTCGTGCAGCGACCTCGCCGAGACGATCAAGCGTGGCCGCTCCTGCCAGGAACGGCTCGCCGAGGTCGACCCGGTCATCGAGGACCTGTCGATCGGCATCTTCTGCTGCTTCGAGAAGCACTACTGTATGTTTCAGTCGCAGGAAGAGCCGGCGTGACCCCGGCGCGCGCGGGCGGCTGCGTCCGCGCGCCATCCCCGTCCTGCCCCCACCGACCACCCCCTCTGGAGAATCCGATGAAGATCCCCGTCCTGTTCACCGTCACCCTGCTCAGCGTGCTGTCGATGGCCGCCATGTTCCGACCGACGACGGCGACGCCGTCCGCGACCACGGCGCCGCGCGACGGCATGGAGTTCAAGGGCAGCATCGACGCATGGGTCGTCGAGGAAGACGGCTCGATCGTGCTGCGCATGCATTGCGACGATGACGTGATGCGCTGGCTGCGCACGCCGCCGAGCCAGTCGGCGACGACCCAGTTCGAGCTGCTCGCGCTGCACGCGATCCTGCGTCTCGAACAGACGCCCGACCAGCCGGTCCACGTGCGCGGGGAGGCGACGACCGAGCGCGACGGTTCGCGTCGGGACCAGGCGATGCGCCTCCTTTCGATCGGCCGCCTGTAGGGCGGTCCACGGCTCGAGCGTCTACGGCTCGAGCCACGTCGCGGCCACCACGCGGCCGGTCGCGAGGTCGAAGCGCGCGCGCCGGTGCCCGAGCCGGCCGAGCTCGAGGACGTCCAGCGACGTCACCGCACACACGACGACGGCAAAGCGGGCGCGGCCGGCCTCCGCCTCCTCCGCCGTCGGCACCTTGCCGACCAGATGCGGGGGAAGATTGGCGCTGCAGGCGGCGGCCGGCGTCGAGGGAGGACGGGGCGCCAGATAGCAACGACGGCTGCCCGACCCGATGCGCTGCCACCCCGCTTCGTAAGCCGGTCCCTCGACGTGCACCGCCGCCGCCGCCCGCACGCGCACCTGCAGCTTGCGGCGGCCGTCGTGGAACGTGAGCGCGACCGACGCACGTCGCCGCACCTGCTCGACCTTCGGTGCGCGCCGGTCCGTGTGGAACACCAGTTCGCCGGCGTCCGGCTCGGCCGCGCGAAGCACGACGACGCGCGCGCTCGGCGCGCCTTCACCGTCCACGGTGGCGAGCACCGGCCAGTGGAACCCGTGGCGAGTGTCGGGCACACCGCGCACGAGCTGCAACCAGGCGTGGGCGTAGAACTCCTCGAGGTCGGGCGACACGTGGCGCATCTTCGCCGGCCGCGACGCCGGCGAGGCGCAGTGCCCGACAATCCGTCCGGCCGCGCCGCGCCACATCGCAGATCACACGGCAGCCGGGCGGCCGAGAGCGAGCGACCGGTTCTCACGAGCGACCGGGTCTCACGAGCGACCGGGTCTCACGAGCGGCGCGGATACGCGGAGAAGGCGAAGCTGACGGCGAGCGCGAACAGCGCGGCGCCGACGCCGACCGCGGCGTTGAGCGGCGGCTCGGCGGCGAGTGCCATGCGCAGCCCCACCGTCACCGCCGCATAACCGAAGTTGCGGAAGACGATCGGATACGCGAAGGTCGCCGACAGCGACGCGAGCACCACCAGGAGGTCCGCGAAAACGAGCATCGTGTAGAACAGCTCGAAGAACCGCAGCGAGAGGGTGCCCTCGCCGTCCGGCAGCGTGAGGCTCTGGATGCCCGCGAAGGCGCCGATCGCGACGAACGCCGCCAGCAGCACGAGGCAGATCAGCTTCTTCGCGGCCACGAAGCTGCGCACCTCGGCTTCGGCGGTCAGGAGCGGCCGGCGGCGCTGGAAGCGCGCGTCGACGATGAGCACGGCGAACACGAGCAGGGCCCCGCCGGCCTCGGCGCCCATGCGCCACAGCGCGTCCTCGTGGCCGACGACCGAGATCGGTTCGGGGAACTGCGACAGCTCGTCGAACGTCTTTCGCAGCAGGACCAGCGAGAAGATCTCGAGCTGCTTGCCGATCGCGCGCGAGACGGACGCCGCGAGGCTGAAGACCAGATCGAGCACCTCGACGATCAAGAGGAGCGTCATCGTCCAGCTGATCGCGTGGAAGTGGTTGGTCGGCATGCGGTGGCCGAACACGTGTGTCAACGCACCTAGCCGAGCCAGCTCGATCAGCGCGATCGAGACCAGGAACGACGCGATCAGGAGTTTGGCGGTCAGACGGCGCGTGTTCGGCGCGTGCCAGACGCCGTCGAGCCAGTCGAACGTGCGCGAGACCCGGCTGTCGATCTGCAGGACCGGACGCTGTTCGGGCTCGTTCGCCACGCGTCGTGCGTCACTGCGTGTGTTCGCCGCGCCGCTCTTCTTGTTCGGCCGCGTCGCGATTGTTGGCGGTGATCGCGATCGCGAGTCCGATGCCGACGATCAGCGTGACCGCCAGACCGAAGCCGAAGATGAGGGTGTCCACGGCTACTCCTCCGCGCGGGCGGGCGTCAGCACGAGGCAGCCGAGGGCCAGGATGCTCGGCACCCACATGCCGACGAACAGGCCCTCGTCGCGGTTGCCGGTGAACCACAGGGACACCGAGAACAGGAACGACGCGAACGCCGCGATCAGGAACATCAGACGGGAGCGGCGCAGCGCAGAACGCGCCTGGGCCAGGGTGGCATCACGCATCGGGTTCTCCGGAAGAGGACGGTGGTCTCTTTCGATCCCGTTCGGCGAGCGGATGCGCGCCGGCGACCGGAGTGCCCGGGAACGGCCGAACCCGCGCAGGCGGCGGGCCGAAGCCCTGACGCCGAATCGCCGCGGGCCGGCCGGCGAAGGTGGTGGGCGATGAGGGATTCGAACCCCCGACATCCTCCTTGTAAGGGAGGCGCTCTGACCAGCTGAGCTAATCGCCCGTGTTCGGCGGCGCAGTCGAGCGGCGCGCAGGAGCGAGCCGCGTTCAGCGCGGCGATTCGCCGCCCTCCGGGGCCTCGCGTTCCGGGTCGCCCGCGGCTTGCGGGCGCACCTTCGGGACCTCGGGTCCGTCGAGCGGCACGAAGTCGTAGGCCGCGACCGGATCGTCTCCGTCGACCCAGGCGCGGCGGAACGTCCAGTCGACCAGGTCGGCGGGGAAGCCGAGCGCGCAGTGCCCGACGGCGGCGAGGCCGACCGCGGGGAACAACACGAACTCGCCCGACGCCTGTTCTCCGAGACCGTCGTCGGCGAGCAGGCTGATCGGGTAGGTCACCGGCAGCAGCACGATCGACGCGACGCCGCCGACCACGCCGCCGAGCCAGCCGCCGACGCCCGCGCAGGTGCGCACCCACCCGGGGCGGCCGAACTCCGGCGGCGGCGAGCGGTCCCCGAGCGTGTCGATCGTGTTGGGGATGGCGCACGCGCCGGCCAGCAGCACGACGAGCGCGGGCCAGCGGGGCAACGGTCGCGTCATGGCGGCGATCCTAGCCCCGCTGCCCGCTGGCGGCTACTCGCCGTCCTTGCGGCGCTGTTCGTCGAGGCGCACCGCGTCCGCGCCGGCGCCGTTCTGCCGGTCGCGGGCACGCTCTAGGGCGCGGCGCGCGCCCATCCCGTCCGCTGCGCGACGCAGGCGCTCGACGTCGACCGGGTCGCCGCCGCCGGCCGCTTCGACCAGGTCCTCGGCGTGCTCGATCGCGCGCGCGGCCGCGTCGAGGTCGCCCTTGGCGATCCATGCCTTCGCGAGCAGGTCGGAGGTCTCGATGCCGGCGGGCGGCGTCGGCGCGCTCTCGAGCGCGCCCTGGAACGCGACGATCGCGTTGTCGAGCCGCTGTTCGGTCTGCAGGAGCCGCGCGAGCCACAGCCGGGCGTCGTGCGCGTGGCCGGTGCGCGGGTCGACCGCCGCTGCGCGCACGTAGGTCGCGCGCGCGTCCTCGGTGCGCTGCTGCCGGCGCTGCATGTCCGCCGCGCAAAGGAGCGCGCGCTGGCCGTAGCGCGCCGGGTCCTTCGCCGCGGCGTGCAGGTAGTCCTTCTCGGCCAGCGCGAGGCTGCCGTGACGCCGCCACAGCTCCGCCGCCGACCACGCCGCACGCGCCGCGGCGGCCGGCTCCGCATCGAGCTCGGCCACCAGCCGGTCGAACGCCGACGCCGCGAGCTCCAGCGCGCGGCTGCGCTCCGGTCCGCGCAGGCCCCGCGTCGCCCGCTCGAGCTCGGCGGCTCGGGCCAGGGACGCGCGGGCCGCCGCGCCGATCGCGCCGGAGGCCTCGGACG
>CALKYL010000196.1 GCA_938003515.1 uncultured bacterium | reverse complement strand
ATCAGCGCCGCCGGCCGGTTGCCGGCGGTGGTGTGCTCCTCGAAGCGGTCGAGCATCAGCTTGACCGGCCGCTTCGCCGCGTGCGCGAGCAGGCAGCACGCGAGGCCCTCGACGCCGGCGCCGAACTTCGAGCCGAAGCCGCCGCCGACGTACTCGGCGTGCACGGTGACCGAGCCGACGTCGATGCCCTGTCCCTGCAGCGCGCGCGCGAGCTCGCCGCGCACGCCGAACGTCGCCTGCGTCGACGCCCACACCTCGAGGTCGTTGCCCTCCCAGCGGGCGACGCTGCCGTGGGTCTCGAGCGAGCTGTGCGTCTGCACCTCGGTGCGGTAGGTCGCGTCGTGGCTGTGCGCCGCCGCCGCCAGCGCGGCGTCGATCTCGGCGTCCTGTGGCCACTCGTCGGCGACGCGGCCGTCCGCGTCGAGCAGCGGCGCGTCCTCGTGCATCAGCCAGTCGACCGTGTGCGGCTCGGCCTCGTAGTCGGCCCGGATCTTATCGATGGCGTCGCGCGCGAGGTCCAGGGTCTCGCCGGCGACCACCGCGATCGCGTCGCCGACGAAGCGCACGCGCTGGCCGACCTCCTTGAGCGCGACCACCGCCGACACCCCTGGCATCGCGCGCGCCTCGTCGAGGTCGAGCAGGGACAGCGTGCCGCGGGCGACCGGCGAGCGCAGGATCATCGCCTGCTGCAGGCCGGGGAACGTCACGTCGTAGGCGTACTTCGCGCGCCCGGTCGCCTTGGCGACGCCGTCGACGCGGTCGACGTCGGTGCCGACCTTCGTGAACGCGGTGTTCGCGTCCCACGGCGGTGCGTCCTGTGGGTCGGGCTGGACGGTGATCTTCGCCAGCGGGTCCTGCTGGCCCTCGCCGGGCAGCGCCCGGTAGCCGACCGTGATCTCGACGCCGTCCCTCGGCCCTCGGTCGCGGATCGTCATCGCCCACCTCCCTGCCTGCCGGCGCCCTGGCCGTCGGCGGTGCGCTGGATCGCCTCCATGACGCGGCCGTACGTGCCGCAGCGGCACAGGTTGCCCGACAGGTCGTGCCGCATCTGCTCGACCGTCGGCCGGCCGCGCTGCTCCAGGCACGCGAGCGAGCTCATCACCATGCCCGGCGTGCAGAAGCCGCACTGCAGCGCGTCGCAGCGCACGAAGTTCTCGACCAGCGGGTGCGGGCGGTCGCCGGCGGCGAGCCCCTCGACGGTGCGCAGCTCGGTGCCGACCGCGTCCATCGCGAGCATCAGGCAGCTGTTGGCCGGCATGCCGTCGACGAGCACGGTGCAGCCGCCGCACGAGCCGCGGTCGCAGATCTTCTTCGCGCCGGTCAGGTCCATGCGGTCGCGCAGCGCGTCGAGCAGCGTCGTGCGCGTCTCGACCTTCACCTTGCGCGGCTGGCCGTTGATCGACAGCGTGATCTCGTGCTCGCCGGGGCCGAATTCGGCAGGCGCCCGCCGGGCGGCGGTGGCGTCGGCGGCGGCGGTCAGGCCGGACGTCGCGATGCCCGCGACGGCGGATCCCTTGAGGAACGAACGGCGGCTGACGCCGCGGTCGGGTGGGTGGGACATGGGGGCTCCGAGGGAGGGTGCGGCGCCGAGTCTAGCCGAACGCGTCGACAGACCCACCCGTGACGTGCAGACTCTGTGCGCCGCCATGCGCTCGACCAACGCCGTCTCTTGTCTCGTGCTCGCCGCAGCGTGCGGCGGCGCCGCCTGGTTCGAGCCCGTCGTCGTGCCAGCCGCCGACGGCGGGCCGTTCGCGACCGTGCGCGCCGGCGCCGAGCCGCGTCCGTACGTATGGCCGCTGTGCGGGCCCGGCGGGGTGCCGATGACGCGCGACTTCCCGATGGGCACGCGCCCCGGCGAGGCCCACGACCACCCGCACCACCAGTCGCTCTGGTTCGCGCACGGCGACGTCGACGGCTTCGACTTCTGGCACGGCTCCGGCGAGCAGGAGCGGCTGGTGCCGACCTCGCTGTACCGGGCGGTCATTCGGAACGGAGGCGACGAGCGCACCGAGGTCGACGCCGGCTACGACTGGACCGTCGGGCGCGATCGGGTGCTGCTGCACGAGCAGCGCAAGCTCGTGTTCGTCGACCGCGGCGCCTGGCGCGCGGTCGACCTGGTCACGAGGCTCCGGCCGGCGGGCGCGCGCGTCACCTTCGGCGACACCAAGGAGGGCACGTTCGCGCTGCGCGTGCACCCGGCGCTGCGGGTCGAGGGCGCCATCGCGACCGGCCGGCTGGTCGACAGCGAGGGGCGCGAGGGCAGGGCCGCGTGGGGGCGCCGCGCGCGCTGGATCGACGCGCACGGCACGATCGACGGCGCGGCGGTCGGCGTGGCGATCTTCGACCACCCCGACAACCCGCGGCACCCGACCTGGTGGCACGCGCGCACCTACGGCCTCCTGGCCGCGAATCCGTTCGGCCGGCACGACTTCGAAGGCGCGCCCGACGGCGCGGGCGACCTCGTGCTCGAGCCGGGCGACGAGCTGGTGCTGCGCTACCGGGTGGTGCTGCACGGCGCCGGCTGGGACCGCGCGCGGCTCGACGCGGCCTGGGCGGAATGGGCCGGCGCCGGCGGGGTCAGCGGCGGAACGGATCGGCGGGGCCGCTGAGCGGCCGCACCGACGGCGCGCGCACGAAGACGCGCGCGATGCGGCCGGAGTCGTCGAACGAGCCGAAGCCGAGCCGTCCCCACCGGAACGCCGTGTCGATCGCGGTCAGGATCGGTTCGTCGCCGCCGTCCCAGAACACGCGCACGGGGCCGGGGCCGACGCGGCGTTCGACGCGCACGCGGTGCCAGGCGTCGCGGCCCCAGTCGACCCCCTGCGCGGCGACCGGTGCGAGCGCAGCGCGCGGCGCGTCCTTCACCGCGAACACGTTGTGCGCGTGCGCGTCCGGGGCCGGGGCCAGGTGCACGTAGTAGAAGCGCGTCGGCGATTCGAAGCCGAAGAACACGCACAGGTCGCGGTGGCCGTAGTCGCGGCCCGTCTGCAGCAGGTCGACCTCGAGGTCGAAGTCGGCGACCTCGAGGTCGGGCACGAGCGCGAGGCTCCGGGGCGAGCGGAACGGCGGCCGGTAGGCGCCCGGGCCGGTCAGCTCGAGCGACGGCGTGCCGCCGGCGTCCGACCAGCGCCAGCTGGAGGCGTCGCTCGTCGCGAACGCGTCGACGCAGCGCGGCTCGGCGAAGTGCTGCTCGTAGACCACCGGCCAGCCGGCGGGCTCGTCGGGGCCGGCGGCGCACGCCGCCAGCACGAGCGCGCCGGCCGCCGCGCGGCGCATCAGACGTCCTGCGGCACGACGAAGCCGTCGCGGTAGGCGCGCGCGAGCAGCGCGTTGCTCGCCGCGTCGGCGAAGCGCTCGGTCGCCGGGTCCATCGAGAGCCTGGGCCCGAGGCGCACGGCGCAGGTCGGGTCCGCGTCGTCGACGTCGACGCCGTTCGCGTCGAGGTGCGCGTGCATGCGGCGCCACGCCTCCGCGAGGTGGGGGTCCTTCTCGGCGGCCAGGTCCAGCTCGCACTTGCCGGCGCGCGCGCCGAGCAGGTGCGACAAGTTGCCCATGTGGCACATCGCGCTCGACACGTGCCCCTCGCGGATGTCGGCCGCGAGGTCCTCGACCCTGCGGCTCCGGACCGCGGCGATGAAGTTCGCCAGGTGGTCGCTGCTGCCCTCGAAGCGCGCGACCTCCTCGCCGTCGGCGTCGAGCGCGATCGCGCGGTGGTAGTCGGGGATGCGCAGCGTGCCCGCTTCGCAGTGCACGACCACGCCGATGCCGACGCCCGCGAACGCGTCCATCTGCTTGTTCCACCCGTCCTGCTGCGCGGCGCGGTCGCGCGGCAGCCCGCGCACCTCGAACAAGAGGGGCGGGCCCTCGTCGAACTCGTGGTAGACGATCTGGGTGTTCGGCGTGTCGCCGTCGTCGTCGTAGCCGACGCGGCCGCCGATGCTGAGCGTGTGCCGGGGCAGCGTCGTCTGGCCGAGCGCCCAGCGCGCGATGTCCATCTGGTGGATGCCCTGGTTGCCGACGTCGCCGTTGCCGGTGCGGAAGTCCCAGTGCCAGTCGTAGTGCAGGTTCCTGCGCCGGAGCTCGGCCTTCGGCGACGGGCCGCACCACAGGTCGTAGTCGACGGCGTCGGGCACCTGCTGCGGCCCGGCGACCTTGCCGATGCTGCGCCGCGGCTTGTAGCACAGGCCGCGCGCGAGCCGGATCGCGCCGAGCTTGCCCGACTGCACGAACGCGATGCCCTCGGCGAGGCCGTGGCTCGAGCGCGACTGCGTGCCGCTCTGCACGATGCGCCCGTACTTGCGCGCCGCGGCGACGATGCGCGAGCCCTCCCAGACGTTGTGGGAGACCGGCTTCTCGAGGTAGACGTCCTTGCCCGCCTGACACGCCCAGATCGCCTGCAGCGCGTGCCAGTGGTTGGGGCTCGCGACGGCGATCGCGTCGACGTCGTCGCGGTCGAGCACGCGGCGCAGGTCGACCTCGGTGTCGACCTTCTCGCCGCGCTCGGTGAAGCGCTTGGCCTCGCGCGCCAGCACGTCGCGGTCGACGTCGACCAGCGCCACGACCCGGACGCCGTCGAGGCGCCGGAACCCGTCGATGTGGGCGCGGCCGCGCCCGCGGATGCCGACGCACGCGATGCGCACCTCGTCGTGGGGGCGCCAGCGCGGCAGCGCGAGCGGTGCCGCGCCGAGCGTCAGGACGGACGAGCCGGCGCCGGCGAGGAAGCCGCGCCGCGAGAGCTTTGCCATGGGAGGGCCTCGTTCGAAAGACGGGTGGTCGGCGCCAGGGTATCGTGCACCGCCGCGTTGCCAACCGTCGTGCGAGCCTCCGAGCCGTTCTCCTGCGTCCTGTCCTGCGCGCTGGCCGTCGCCGCGGCCGGCTGCCGCGCCGGCCCTTCGAACGCGCCGTCGGGCGTCTGCGTCGCGAAGCTCGCACCCGACGGCGCCGCCGGCTTCGACGCGCTGCGCGCCGCGTTCGTCGCGGGAAACCCCGGCTACGACGTCGCCTGGCTGCCGGCTCGGCGCGAGCTGCCCGCCGCGTCGGGTGACCGGGTCGTGTTCGTGCAGCGCGTCTCGGAGCCGGCGGCCCAGCCGGTGGCCCGGCCGGTGGCCCAGCCGGTGGTCCAGCCGGTGGCCGTCGGGGACGTGTTGCTGGTGCGCGCGGGCGAGACGTGGCGGCTCGACGCGCCGGGCGTCGTCGACCTGCTCGCGTTCTCGCTGCCGACCGCGCTGCCCGACGACCTCCCGACGACGGTGCGGCCGGACTGGGACCCGCGCATCACCGACACGCCGGGCGGCTGCGCCACGGACGACGACGCCTACCGCCGCATCCTGCTGACGTGGCGCGAGGAGGTCGGCCCCTACGTGCTGCACGCGCTCAACGCGCACCGGGTGCGCATCCGCGACTCGTTCACGCACTACCATCCGGTCGACGGCGGCTTCGACGAGCTGTACCTCGTGCAGCAGGCCCCGGCCGGCGCGCGGCTCGTCACCGGCGACGACCCGGCGGCGATCGAGGCGCGCGCCGTCGACCGGGACGGCGCGAAGGCGCTGCTCACGACGCGGCCGCTCGCCGCAGGCGACCTGGTCTACCTGCCGCGCGGCACCGTGCACCGCGGCCTCGGCGGCGCGCTCGTGCAGGTGATCTCGGTGCCGGGCTTCGTGCCCGACGCCGAGATCGGCGTGGACCACCACCTGTGGGCGATCAACCGCCGGCTCGGGCTCGACGGCGACGCGGCGCTGCCGTTCCACCTCGTCGCCGCCCGCACCGCGGTCGTGAAGTAGGGTTCTGCGTGGCCGCCGCCTCCGACGTTCGCGAAGTCCGGATCGGCCGGGCGCTCCTGCTGCTGGCGCTCGCTGTGCTGCTCGCGGCCGGGCTGCGCGACCTGACCGGCCCGTGGGAGCAGGGCATGCGCGGCGCCGCCGCGGGCTTCTACTCGGACGGCGCGGTGACGCACACGCTGCGCCACGGCCTCGGCGTCACGCTCGGCATGCCGGCGTTCGTCAACGAGGTCGACGGCGAACTGCTGCGCGAGGTCAACTGGCACCATCCGCCGGGCTACTGGCTCTACCTCGCCGGCTGGGCGTGGCTCTGCGGCCACGAGACCTGGGTCCTGCGGCTCGCGCAGCTGGCGCTGTTCGTGCCGGGCCTGTTCGCGCTGTTCGGGCTGGTGCGCGCGGTCGCCGGGCCGCGCGTCGCCGGGGCCGTCGCGCTGCTCTACGCGACGACGCCGCTGGTCGCCTATTTCGGGCCGATGGTGCTGCAGGACGGCGCGGTGCTGAGCTTCGGGCTGTGCACCGCGCACAGCTTCCAGCGGCACGCGGCCGCGCCGACCCGCGCGTCGTGGTGGCGTACGGCGGCGTGGTTCTTCCTGACCTGTTCGCTCGACTACCCCGGCTACTTCTGGGGGCTCGCGCTGTTCGCGATGGCGCTCGCTGTGCCGGCGGGCCGGCGCGGCCGCGCGGTGCTGTCGGTGCTGTCGTTGTTCCCCGTCTCGGTCGCCGCGTTCGGCGCGATGGCGCTGCACTACGGCGTCCTGTTCGGCGGCC
>CALKYL010000195.1 GCA_938003515.1 uncultured bacterium | reverse complement strand
CCCGGCCTGCGCCCACCCCCGCCGTTGCCCACCGCAGCTCCGCGGCGCCCGCCCACCGCCGCATCGATCGCCCTGCCTCTCGCCACCGCCCCCTGCCACCTGCCCCCCTCACACCGGCGCGCATCCGACGACCGCGGGCGTGATCACGACGTCGTTGTCGGGCAGCAGCTCCACCGTGAGGTCGCTGAAGATGGCGCCCGGCTGCGCGAGCGCGTTCTCGAGCAGGACGCGCAGGACCAGCGGCTGCGGGCCGGCGACCAGCAGCGTGACCGGGCCCTGCGCGACGCCGTTCACGTAGTCGATCGTGCCGTCGTCGCCGACGTCGATGTCGGCGCGCGGCTGGGGCGCCCCGGCCGGCGTGATGTCCTCGTAGGCCACGCGCAGCCGGACCGGCGTCGGCGCGGCCGCGGCGAACTGCACGCGCAGCGAGACCGGAGCGCACGCGGCGGTGTCGCCGACGTTTCCGACGACGACGCCCTGTCCGAACGAACAGGTCACGCCGGTCGCGGCGGCGACCGCGTCCGTCTGGAACGTCGCCGACGTCGCGCCGCCCGCGGCTTGCGCGGACAAGACCAGCAGCCCCGGAGGCAGCGGACCTGCGGGCAGGGCGTTGGAGTTGCTGGTCGGGCCGCTCGTCGCGACGACCGACACCGGCGTCGCCGCGACGACCGACACGGAGACCTGGGCCGGCAACGCCGCCATCGCGACGAGGAACGACGGGAAGCGCGCGACACGGGATGACGGCATCCCGCCGGCATACCACATCGAGGCGCAAGCCGGCCACCCGCCGCGCGTAGCGCCTGCTTACGGTCGGCAGGCAACTCGCGCCCTGGTTACTCCGTCGCCACCGGACACTAGCGTTGGCACGGAGGGTCGCAGCCGCACCAGCACGGCTGGTCGCCGGACCCCCGTACCCACCCAACCCCGCGAGCTCCCGTCTCGCTCGCAAAAGGCCTCGCATGCTCGTCTCCCGATTGCTCTCCGCGGTCCTGTTGCTCGCCGTCGCGATCGCACCCGCCTCCGCCCAGTGTGACCTGCTCTGGCAACCCGGCGCGCCTGCCGGCGGACCACAGGGCACCGTCAACGCGCTGCTGCGGCTGCCGAACGGCAACCTCGTCGCCGGCGGCTCGTTCCTCGTCGCCGACGGCGCGCTCGCCAACAACATCGCCGAATGGGACGGCACCGCTTGGCGCGCGCTCGGCGCCGGCGTCAACGGCCCGGTCACGTGCCTCGCGCGGCTGCAGAACGGAATGATCGTCGCCGGCGGCAACTTCACGACCGCGGGCGGACTGCCCGCGTCGCGCATCGCCGCGTGGAACGGCGCGAGCTGGGCGCCGCTCGGCACCGGCCTCAGCAGCATCGTCTACGCGCTGCTGACGCTGCCGAACGGCGACCTCGTCGCGGGCGGCGTGTTCTCGACGGCGGGCGGCCAGCCGGTCGGACGCATCGCGCGCTGGAACGGCTTCGCCTGGTCGTCGTTCGCCGGCGGCTTCTCGCTCGGCGAAGTGAACGCGCTCGCGCTCGCGCCCAACGGCGACCTGCTCGCCGGCGGCACGGTGACGCTCGGCAGCTCGACGGTGCCGCTGGCCCGCTGGACCGGCGCTGGCTGGTCGGCGGTGCCGGGCTTCGGCGCGACCTCGTCCGCGGTGATCCGGGAGATGGCGCGGCGCAGCAACGGCGAGGTCGTCTGCGGCGGCAGCTTCTTCCTGCAGAGCGGTCAGGCCAACCTCGTGCGCTGGGACGGCACGACCGTGCAGGCGCTGCCGTCGCCGCTCGACGGCTCGATCGGCGCCTTGCTGACGACGGCCAACGGCGACCTGGTCGCCGGCGTCTACCTCGAACCTCCGGTGTCGAACCCGCCGACGATCGCGCGCTGGGACGGCGCGGCGTGGACGCCGATCGCGAACAGCCCGAACCGCGTCACGGCGCTCGCCGAGGACGCGAGCGGCGCCCTGCTCGCCGGCCGCGCCCCCGTCAACACCGCGGACGCGCGCGCGGTGCGCCGCTACGACGGCCTGGGCTGGCAACCGCTCGGTGCCCCGCTGCCGCCGAAGGTCACCGCGATGGTCCGCCTCACGAACGGCGACGTCGTCGTGGCCGGTGACTTCGCGTCGATCGGCGGCGTCGCGGCGAACCGCGTCGCGCGCTGGAACGGCTCGGCCTGGAGCCCGCTCGGCCTCGGCGTCGACGGGCCGGTGACCGCCCTCGCGGCCGCGCCGGACGGCGCCGTCGTCGTCGGCGGCACGTTCACGAACGCCGGCGGCGCGCCGGCGGCGAACGTCGCGCGCTTCGACGGCGCGACGTGGTCGACGCTCGGCGCCGGACTCACCGTCGAGCCGCGGCAGCTCGCCGTCGCGACCGGCGGCGACGTCTTCTGCGCGACGATCTCCACGCTGCACCGGTTCGACGGCGCGACGTGGTCGACGGTGACGCTGTCGGCAGGCACGGTCAGCATCCAGAGCCTCGCCGCGCTGCCGAACGGCGACCTGTCGATCGCCGGCGTCTTCCCGGGTGTCCTTGGACAGCCGGGGCTGAGCGGGCTGCTGCGCTACCAGAGCGGCACCGTCTCGTTGTTCCCGAACGCGCCGGGGGTGGTCTTCTTCCAGCAGTTCGTCACCGACAGCGGCGCGCTCGTCACGCGCAGCAACACCGGCCTGTGGCGGTGGGACGGCGCCGCCTGGAGCCAGCTGCCGACCCTGACGTTCGCGGGCATCGCCGAGTTCCCCAACGGGGACCTGATCGCGTGCGGCGACGGCCAGTCCCAGGGCGGCGCGCCGGCGAGCGCGGTCTACCGGCTGAAGAACGGCGCGTGGCAGTCGATCGGCAGCGTCGTCGGCAACGGGTCGGTCGTCGCGGCTTCCGGCCACGGCGACGTGCTGGTCGCCGGCAACCTGATCAGCGCCGCCGGCCAGGTTTCGGTGGGCCTCGCGCGCGCGAGGCCGACGTGCCCCGCGGTGGCGACGACCTTCGGCGCCGGCTGCGTCGGCAGCGCCGGGCCGGTCACGCTGACGCCCGACAACCTGCCCTGGGCAGGCGGCGTCTACCGCGCGACGGCCACCGGCATGCCGCCCGGCTCGCTCGCCGTACAGCTGTTCGGCAACACGCCCGCGACCCTGGTCCTGCCGGGCTCGGCGCCCGGCTGCGCGCTGTTCGTCGACCCGTTCCTGACCGGCGTCGTCTCGCCCGCGGGCGGCCTCGCCGCGGCGTCGTATGCGCTGCCGAACGCGCCGGTGCTGTTCGGCCAGCCGGTGCGCCACCAGATCGTCGGCGTCGAGCAGGTGTTCGCCGGCAACCTGCTGCTGACGACCAGCAACGCGCTCGACCTGACGATCGGCGGCCTGTGACGCGTCGGCCCGGGCCGGCTCAGGTCCGGGCCCCGTCGTCGGGGAACACGACCACGAGCCCGGGGTAGGCCTCGCGCAGGAACTCCAGCGCCAGCCACGTATGGCAGCGCCGCACGTCGGGCTGGCGCTGCGTCGGGCAGTTGCAACCGAGGAAGACGTCGCTCTCGGTGGCCAGCGCCACGAGGCGGTCGAACGGCGCCCGGTCGGCGCGGAAGCGCTCGCGCAGGAGCCGCAGGTAGGCGCCGCGGAAGCGGCGGAAGGCCGCGGCGCTCGGGTCCGCGAGCAGGGCGTCGACCGCCTCGGCGGCCGGCCGCAGCACGTGGCGCGTGTGCTTGCGGGTGTCCTGCACGACGCCCTGCGGCGCCGGCTCGCCGGGCGGACGCCGGCCGCGCACGATGCGGTAGCGGGAGAGCACGGCGGGAGCATACGCAGCAACCGCCGCGCCCGGCGCGCCGGGCCCTCGGCCGGGATTCCGCGAAAGGCGCGTCGTGCCGCACCGCCCCGCGACGGATGTCCCCGCACGGGCCGCCCCGACCGGGCGGCCGCCCCACGCCTCCCGAGGATGCCAGCCATGTTCCACGTGCTCAGCCGCCTGTTCTCGATCTGTATCCTGACCCTCGCTGCGTGCAGCAGCGGCGGCGGCGGCGGCGGCGGCAGCGGCGTCGGCACGAACCGAGGGCCGACCCTGTCGACGCTCTCGCTGTCGGGCACGACCCTGTCGCCCGCGTTCGACCGCGACGTCTTCGTCTACAGCGCGGCGGTGCCGTCGCCCACCAGCAGCGTGACGCTGACGGCGAGCGCCGAGGACGCCGGCCGCGTCAACGGCCGGGTCGCGGTCAACGGCCAGGACCTCGGCCCGGGCACGGTCGTCCAGGTGCTGCCGCTGGCCGTCGGCCCGAACGTCATCACCGTGACGGTCACGAGGAACGACGGCTCGGCGTCGACGACCTACACGGTGACGGTGACGCGCGCGCCGGTGCCGGAGCTCGACGCGCTGTCGCTGGCCGGCGGCGCGCTGATGCCGGTCTTCGCGCCCTCGACGATGTCCTACTCGCTCGGCGTCGGCTACCTGACCCTGGCCACCAACGTCACGGCGAGCACGAGCGTCGCCGGGGCGACCATCGAGATCGACGGCACGGTCGTGCCCTCGGGGCAGCCGAGCGACGCGATCCCGCTGGCCGTCGGCAACAACGACGTGGTCGTGCGGCTCAGCACCCTCGAGGGCGAGAGCCGCGACTACACGATCTCGGTGGTCGCCGAGTCAACGAACAAAAACGCACCGGACGCGTTCATGACCGCGATCGCACACACC
>CALKYL010000194.1 GCA_938003515.1 uncultured bacterium | reverse complement strand
ATCGGCGCGACCGCGCGGAACCGGCCCGGCGCGCGCGCCGCGTTGGCCATCGCGGCGGCCGCGCCCATCGAGTGCCCGACCAAGAGCACGCGCTCGCGATCGATCGCGTAGCGCTCGGCGAGCGCGTCGACGAGGCCCGGCACGTCGACGCCGCCCATGCCGTTGCGCGGGGACGCGACGAACCAGCCGCGCTCCCGCGCGAGGGCGACGCACAGGCCGTCGCCGTAGCCGTCGAAGAACAGGTTCTCGCTGCCGCCGGCGCCGTGCAGCGCGACGACCAGCGGGCGGCGGCCCTCTCCGACCGCGGGGGCGAAGAAGCGCGTCGAGACGGCCGAGCGACCGACCGGCACGCGGAGGTGGAACGAACCGTCGTGGCCCTGCGCGTAGACCTTCGCGTCGCCGGCGGCGACGAGGCGTTCGGCCTCGGCGAGCAGTTCGTGGCCCGCGAGCACCGTCTCGTGCGGCGTGCCGCGCTGCATGACGCGCAGCAGACCGCGGAGCGCCGTGAGCGTCGCGGTCTCCAGCGTCTCGGGCGTGTCGCGCCCGACGGCTTCGGCGGCTTCCTCGATCGCCGCGAAGCGCGCGGCGAGGTCGCGCACGACCGACAGCCCCTGCCAGCGGCTCGCGAGCACGGCGCCGCCCGCGTCCTCGATCGCGACCTGGACGCGGTGGTCGCCGGGTCCGACGCCTTCGAGCCGCAGCGCGCAGACGAACGGCAGCTCCTGGACCGGGAACCGCTGCGTCGGCGCGGCTTCGGCGAGGCGCACCACGAGCACGGCCCCGTCGGCCGCGGCGCCGGCGACGTCGTCGTCCGGGTCCGTCGCCCGCCAGACGGCCGACAGCTCCGCGCCGACGCTCTCGGCGTCGACGTCGACGAGCCGCGCGTCGAGCTCGAGCTGCAGACTGCGCGCCCAGCGCTCGCGCGCCGAGAAGGCGCGCCCGGCGAGCGCGCGGTCGGCCGCGTCGATGCGCGCGGCCACCTTCGGCAGGTCGAGCCGGAAGAACGCCTGCACGGCGCGCTCGAGCTCGGCGAACGCGGCGTCGCGCCGCTCCGGTTCGGTGACCTCGGCGAGGTGCCGTTCGAACGCACGCAGCCGGAGCCCGAGCTCGTGGCGCCCCGCCTGCGCGACGGCGGTCGCGGCCAGGGCGCCGACGAGCGCGACGATTCGCAGCAGCGCGCTCACTTGCGCGCCCTGTCGCGGGCCTCGAGCTCGGCCTGCACGTCGATGTCCCACTCGACCACCTCGCCGTCCTGGATCACCCGCGTGATCCGGATCTCGGGCTTGCCCTTCTCGGCCAGCACCGCGGTGTAGGTGTCCGGCGGCACGCTGCCGAACTCGTACCAGCCCGAGTCCTCCACCTCGTCCCGGCTCTTCATCAGCCGCTTCAGCACGGTCAGCGTCGAGACGCGGCTGACGACGGGCTTGCCGCGTCCGTCGAGCAGGGTGATGCTGCCGATGGGGATGGCCTCCCGGTCGACGTTGGTCGCGCGCACCCGCAGCGTCGCGCCGCGCACGACGCGCAGGGTCACGTTCGTCGGCTGGCCCTCGAAGACCTGCACGTCGTCGAGCAAGCCCGCCTCGAGCGCTTCGCTCTCGACGCGGAGCGCGTACTTGCCGGGCGTCAGACCGTCGATCGTGAAACGGCCGTCGTCGCCGGTCCGGATCGGGCGCTGCGCCGCGACCAGATCGAGCAGCGGGTTGCCGCGCGACGGACGCCGGTCCGCGCCGGCCTCCTCGTAGACGACCTCGGCCGTCGCGACCGGCACGCCCGAGCCGTCGACGACGACCCCGGTGATCGAACCGGCGAACGGCAGCGTCACGACCACGCCGGTCACGTCGGTCACGCCGTCGACGACGATGCCGTCGGCGCGGCCCTCGCCGTACTGCGGTTCGCCCTCGCTCGCGCGTCGCGGCGGGCCGCCCGCGCGGCCGTTCGCCGTCAGCCGGTAGGTCCCGGCGGCGATCGACTTCATCGTGAACTCCCCGTCGTCGCCGGTGCGCGCCTGGCTGAGCCCGTTCTGCGCGATCATGCCGATCAGCCCGTCGGCGCCGGCCAGCCCGCCCTCGTCGCTGCCGAGCGTGACGCGCACGCCCTTGACCGGGTTGCCCTGCGTGTCGACGACGCGGCCGCGGATCGTGCTGGTCGGCAGCGACACGTCGAACGAGAACTCCCGGACGTCGTAGGGCACCTCGACCTCGAACGTCGTCTGCACCGGCTGGCCCTGGAAGCGCGTGACCTGCATCACGTAGTCGCCGGGCGCGATACCGACCAGCTCGTAGCGGCCGTCCATGCCGGCGGCGTTCGCGCGCACGCCCATGCCGAGCAGCCCGTCCTTGTCGCTGCCGAGCAGCGTCACGAGGGCGCGCGGCACCGGCGCCCCGTTCTCGCGCACGACGCCGAAGACGCGCACGCCGTCCTCGCCTTCGTCGTGCACGTCCAGGCGCGAGACCTTGCCGCGCCGCACCGTCACCGTCTTGAGCCGCATGTTGCTCATCAGCTCGAGCGGGATGTTGTCGGCGCGCTCGTCGAGCCGCGACTTGAAGACGACGTATTGGCCCGGCGGCAGACCGTCGATGCGGTAATGGCCGTTCCGGTCCGTCGTGCCGCTGCGCATCGCGCCCGCCTGCAGGCTGAACGCGACCATCAGCGCGTCGGCCAGCGGCCGCATGCCGAGGCCGGTCACCGTGCCCTCGACCGCGCCGCCGGCGTCGATGACGATCTCGACGGGCGGGGTCGGAACGTCCGGCTGCACGACCACGTCGGTCGTCGACGCCTTGGCGAGGTCGGGATGGCGCGCGGTGAAGCGGTACTCGCCGGGCGCGAGCGCCGGCACCGTGAAGGCGCCCTTCGAGTCGCTGATCGCCGCGCGCTGGTTCGTCGACAGCGCCAGGAAGTCGAAGTCCTCCTGGTCGACGCGGAACATCGACGCGATGCCGCGCCGCTCGTCGTCGCGCTGCGCGTAGGCCGTGACCTGCGCGTCGCTGACCGGGACGCCGGCCTCGTCGACGACGCGGCCCGCGACCGGCACGCCCGCGGAGACCTGGAACACGACCACGTCGGACTGCTCGCCGGGACCGAGGTCGACGGTCTGGTTGTCGGGCGGCAGGTAGCCGTCGGCGCGGATGCGCAGCCGGATGCGCCCCGGCGGGATGCCGCGCAGCTCGAACGAACCGTCTCCCGACAGGATCTCGCGCCAGTTCCGGCCGGGGCCCTGGTCGGCCATGGTCTGGCCCTCGGGCAGGTGGCGCGTGCGCTCGCGGCCCGCCTGCTCCCACGGCGGCCCGCCACGCCGGCGGTCGCGCCAGCCGCGGCCGCCGCGACCGCCGTCCGCGTCGATCGCGATCACGTCGCCGTCGTCGTCGACCGGGATCTCGCGGCTCTGCGTCTCGACCCGGAAGCGCGTGATCGGCTGCTCGCCGAGCAGCACCTTGCCGCGGATCGTCACGCCGCGCTGCAGCTCGACGACGAGCTCCGGGTCGTCGAGCGCGACGCCCGACTTGATCGCGGTCGTGTAGCCGGCCTTCTCGGCCTGCACGATCAACCGCTCGCCCGTCAAGCCGTCGGCGACGAAGCGGCCGTCGGCGTCGGTCGTCGCCTCGACGCGCCGGACCTTGAGCATCATCTTGAGGAACTGCGGGTCGTTCGGCCGCTCGAACGGCCGCAGCTCGACCGCCGCGCCCGCGATCGGCTGCTGCAGGTCGTCGACGACCCGGCCGGTGACGCGCTGGCCGACGCCGAGCTGCAGCACCAGGTCGTCGTAGACGCCGCCGTCGACGACGGCGAGCTCGGCGATGTTGCTCGGCGCGAGGTCCTGCCCCATCGCGACGAACGCGACCCGCCCGGCGGCGACGTGCTCCAGTCGGAAGCGGCCGTCGGCGTCGGTCGAGACCGGCTCGGCCCGTCCGTCGGCCGAGAACAACACGCGGCTGAGGTCGAGGTAGACCATCGCCACGTTCGCGCCGGCGACCGGCTGGCCGTCCGGGTCGACGACGCGGCCGCCGACGAGCGCGCCCTGGTGGCCCTGGATCGTCAGCACGGTGACCTGGCCCTGCTGCACGGCGACGCCGTGCTGCTCTTCGAGCGCGATCGCCGGCGACGTCGCCGACACCGTGTAGCCGTTGCCCTCCGGCACGCCCGGGATGTCGAACCGGCCCTGGTCGTCGGTGACCGTGTCGAGCCAGCGATACTGCCGTTCGGTCAGCTGCCCGAGGAACGCGTTCAGGCCAGGGCGCACGCTCACGCTGGCACCGGCCGCCGGCGCGCCGTCGGCGCCGAGCACGATGCCGCGCACGCGGCCGCCCGGCGACGCGCGCAGCTCGACGCCCTCGACGATCTGGCCGTCGGCGACGCGGGCGGTCGCGGCGGTGCGCACGAACCAGCCGTCGCTGCGGCCGTCGAGGAACAGCCGGCCCGACGGCAGGCCGAGCAGCTCGAACGTGCCGTCGGGGTTGCTGGTCGTGCGCCCCAGCTCGCGGCGCGGCGCGCGGGTGTCGACGAACAGACCCTGCTGGAACAGGCCGCGGAACCGGTCGACGAGCGGCGCCAGCGACGGCGGCTCGAGGATCGCGACGACGTCGACGCCACCGAGCGGCAGCCCGGTGCGGGCGTCGACGACGACGCCGCGCACGCCGGTCGGCGGACCGCCGGCCGCGGC
>CALKYL010000193.1 GCA_938003515.1 uncultured bacterium | reverse complement strand
CCGTTGGTCGTCGGCGCCCCCGGGCTGCCCGGACGCGGCGTCGTCGGTCCCGCCTGACGCGGCGCGGCCGGGGTGCCGGCCGATGGCGACGACGGCGTGCCGGACGCACCGGTCACCGGCTTGTTCTCCGGGGGCGGGGCGGGAGGCGTGTAGCCACCGGGCGGCGGGCACTGGGCGATGGACAAGCACGCCAGGACGAGACCACAGCCAAGGGCTCGCGACGCAGAGACGATCATGGACGGCTCCTTTGGTCCTCGAGGGAGGGATCGGTTGGGCGACCGATGCGAGTCGGGAGTATAGGCGGGGCGGCGCCCGGGGTCACCGACCCTTGCGGTCGAGCACGTGCTCGCGCCACGCCGCTTCGAGGGCGGCGGCGTCGAACGAGAGCTGGTCACGGAGCGCATCCCGTTGCCGGACCCGTAGTTCCTGCTCGGTCGGCACGCGGCGCCGGGCGTGGAAAGGTTCCTTCAGCGCGTGCACGAACGCGAACGTCTCGGCGCGCCGCGTCTCGATCAGGAAGTCGACCAGCGCCCACGACTGGATGTGCTGCTCGAGCCCGAAGTCGCCGGCGTTGGCGCGGTCGAGGAACGCGTCGAGCGGCTCGAACACGTCGTGCTTGGTCAGCCCGTGCACGCGCTTGTCCCACTCCCAGAACGCGCTGCGCATCTTGCGGTCCTCGTCGTAGCGCCGGTCGAAGGTGGGAAAACGCGGCGAGACGCGGCGCGAATGCCAGTGGCCGAGCCCCGTCGCCAGCCACGCCGGCAGGTGATGGCCGAAGCCGCGGTAGCAGGTGTAGAGGTTGTGCGCGACGTTGAAGTTCAGGTGGGCGTGCAGCGCCATGTCGTTGCGGAACAGCCCGTTCGCCGTCTCTTCGCTGCAGCCCCAGTACATCGAGCCGAACTCGATGTCGTGGTAGCGGATCGGCTGGTCGATCTCGGCGCCGTGGTAGGCGCGCGTGTAGCGGGCGTGGCTCGCGCCCTGCTGCAGCAGCAGCACCGCGAACTTCTCCTTCATGCCGAGGTACGGACCGAGGCCGCGATAGGCGGCGGCGGCGGTCGGGTCGTCGGCCGTCCGGGGGAACCAGTCGTCGGTGCGGCCCAGGTTCTCGAGCACGCCCGCGTAGAGCTGCTCGAGGCGCCAGGCGATCAGATGGGCCCGCAGCCACGGATCGAGCACCTTGGGCTTCTTCTGGATCCCGGGCAGGACCTTGCGCAGCTCCGCGATCTCGTCGCGCGTCTTCGCGATCCAGTCGCGGCTCCACTCCTCGCGGCCCTTCAGCTCGAGGGCCGGCAGCGCGCAGCCGATCCGGAAGTGCGCGGTCTCGATCCAGATCAGCGGTTCGGTGCCGAGCAGCTCCTCGACCTGCGCCGTGGTGTGCCCGGTGCCGAACGGGAACGGCCCGAACGACACGTAGCCCGCCTTCGCCAGCGCCTCGGGCTCCCCGTTGGTGTAGGGGTCGGGGCCGGCCTCGACGCGCACCGTCTGGGCGCGCGGCGCCGCGAGGGCCGCGAGCGACAGCGCGGCGGCGGCGAGTCGAAGCGGCGGTGACGAGGAGCAGCGGGCAGGCACCATGGCGCGTCAGCGTAACGATTGCGGCAGAGGGCGGGGCGGGGCCAGACGATCGGCCGGGCGGCGGGCAGGCGACCCGCAAGGCGCGGGCCGGGACCCCGGGGTGACCGATGCGCGCGCGGCACCTATTGTCGGGCGCGCCCTCTCGCGATCCGCCCCGACCTCGGCCCTCCGAACCCCGCACAGCACGATGACCCGACCCCTCCCGCTCTTCGCCCTCGCCTCGTTCGCCGCCGTCGCGACGCTGCCGGCCCAGGTCGACTGGTCGCTGCTCGCCAACTCCGGCGCACCCGACCCGTTGTGCGGCGCGGCGTGGGACTCGGACCGCGGGCGGCTGGTGGTCTACGGCGGGCAGCTCGGCGCGACCCAGCTCGCGACGATGCGCGAGTGGGACGGCAGCCAGTGGCAGACGATCAACCCGTCGCCGCGGCCGTCCGCACGCACGCGCCCGGCGATGGCGTTCGACGAGGCGCGGGGCGAGACCGTGCTGTTCGGCGGCGGCACCGGCTCGAGCAACGACACCTGGGTCTGGGACGGCTCCTCCTGGGCGCAACGCTTCCCGCCGATCTCGCCGCCGCCGCGCCAGGGCGCGGCGATGGCCTACGACCGACAGCGCGAGGTCGTCGTGATGTTCGGCGGGTTCGTGCCGTCGCAGACGGACGCCAACGACCTGTGGGAGTGGGACGGCTCCACCTGGACGCCGCGGCCGGTCTCCGGCGCTTGGCCCGCCGCGCGCGGCGCGCACCGCATGGTCTACGACGACGCGCGCGGCGTGACCGTGCTCTGCGGCGGCTACCGCACGCCGCTGTTCCAGACGGTGGCCGACACCTGGGCGTGGAACGGCAGCACCTGGACGCAGCTGCCGAACGTGCCCGGCGGCAGCGTCTGCGACCAGTACTTCGCCTACGACCCGACGCGGCGTCGGGCCGTGCTCTTCGGCGGCCTGCGCATCACCGGCCCGACCGGCCCCGGCAACCTGATCGACCTCGACGCCGTGCGCGAGTGGGACGGCGCGTCGTGGACGACGCGCACGACCGCGAGCCCGCTGTCGGCGCGCAACGGCGGCGCCGCGGCGTGGGACGGCGCGCGCATGGTCTGCGCCGGAGGCTCGACCGCGGGCGGCGCGATCCCGCCGCCCTCGACATGGGGCTACGCGCCGGTCTCGCCGGCCACCGTGACGGCGTTCGGCGGGCCGTGCCTGACGAGCGTCGGCCCGGTCGACCTGGTCGAAGAGAGCCTGCCCTACATCGGCCTCGACTTCGTCGAGCGCATCGTCGACGCGTCGCCCGCCGCGGTCGTCGCGCTGCTCGTGTTCGGCGGCTCCAACACGTCCTGGAACGGCGTGCCGCTGCCGCTGGACCTGACCCTGATCGGCGCGCCGGGCTGCCAGCTGCTCGTCAGCCTCGACGTGCTCGTCACCGTGCCGCTGGTCGCGGGCACGGGCACCGCGACCTGGTCGCTGCCCAATCAGCCGTCGGCGGTCGGCTCGCAGTTCTCCACGCAGGCGGTCGTGTTCGACCCGTCGAGCCCGCTGCCGTTCCAGGTCGACCTCAGCTCCGGGCGCGCGTTCTCGATCGGCCTGCCGTAGCGCTCGGGGACCCGCCGGGGGGCGCCGTCCGGCTGGTGGGGCGCGCACGCAACGTGTTACGCTCGGTGGCCTTGATGGACCCCCGCATCGAACGCGCCCGCCGCATCGTCGAGTGCGAGGCGGCCGCGGTCCGCCAGGTCGCCGACGGCCTCGGACCGCCGTTCCTCGAGGCGCTCGACCGGATCCTGGCGCTTCGCGGCCGGGTCGTGACGGCGGGCATGGGCAAGGCGGGGTTCATCGCGCAGAAGGTCTCGGCGACGCTGGCTTCGACCGGCACGCCGTCGATCTTCCTGCACCCGGCCGAGGCCATCCACGGCGACCTCGGCCGCGTCGACGAAGGCGACCTGCTGCTCGCGTTCTCCAAGTCGGGCGAGACGCAGGAGCTCCTCGTGATGCTCCCGCACGTGAAGGCGTGCGGCGTGCCGATCGTCGCCGTCACGCAGGAGAAGGGCTCGACGCTCGGCCGCCACAGCACGCTCGTGCTCGAGCTCGGCCGCATCGACGAGGCCGGCCCGCACGGCCTCGCGCCGAGCGCGTCGACGACGGCGATGCTCGCGCTCGGCGACGCGCTGGCGCTGGTCGTGCAGGAAGGCCGGCGGTTCGGACCCGAGCAGTTCGCGCGCTTCCACCCGGGCGGCGACCTCGGGCGCAAGCTGATGCGCGTCGGCGAGCTGATGCGCACCGGCGAGCGCAACCCGAAGATCGAGAGCGGCGCGACCGTGCTGCAGGCGATCGAGGTGATGACCCGCACGCCCGGCCGGCCCGGCGCGACCAGCGTCGTCGACGGCGCCGGCAAGCTGCTCGGCTTCTTCACCGACGGCGACCTGCGCCGGCTGATCGAGCGCGGCCTGCCGAACCCGCGCGCGCAGACGATCGACACCGTCATGACCCCGGAGCCGCGCTCGATCGACCCCGACACGTTCGCGCTCGAGGCGCTCGCGCTGCTGCACCAGTTCGAGATCGACCAGCTCCCGGTCGTCGACCCGGACGGCAGGCTGCTCGGGCTGCTCGACGTGCAGGACCTGCTCAACCTCAAGGTCGGATGAGCCGCGAGATCCGAGCGGGCCGCGCGCGGCCGGACGACGCCGCGCTGCGCGCGATCGAGTTCCTGCTGCTCGACGTCGACGGCGTGCTGACCGACGGCCGCGTGCACTTCGACGCCGAGGGCCGGGAGTACAAGTCGTTCCACGTGCACGACGCGTCGGGCATCGTCTACTGGCACCGCGCCGGCGGCCGCTCGGGGTTCCTGTCCGGGCGCGGCGGGGACATCGTCGAGCGCCGCGCGAAGGAGCTCGGCGTCGCCGAGATCGTGCTGCGGCGCATCGACAAGAACGCGGCGTTCGACGAGATCCTGCGCCGCCAGGAGCTCGATCCGGCGCAGGTCGCCTACGTCGGCGACGACCTGCTCGATCTGCCGGTGCTGCGCCGCGTCGGGTTCGCGGCGACGGTGCCGCAGGCGCGGCCCGAAGTGCTGGCGGTCGCGCAGTTCGTCGCCGACCGCGACGCCGGCTTCGGCGCGGTGCGCGACGTCGTCGAGGTGCTGC
>CALKYL010000192.1 GCA_938003515.1 uncultured bacterium | reverse complement strand
CCACCGAGATCTACACTCTTTCCCTACACGACGCCCTTCCGATCTACCTCGCCGCGCTGCCGCTCGAGTGGCTCTCGCTGCGCGGCTGCCACCGGCTGACGGACGCGACGGGCGCGGCGCTCGCGCGCATGGACCGCCTGCGGTTCGTCGACCTCGGCGATCTGCCACGGACCTCGGCGGCCCTCTTCGAGCGGCTGCCGCGCGACCTCGCGGGCCTCGGCCTGTTCGGCAACCGGCACTACGACCGCGCGGGCCTCGCGCAGCTCGCCGCGCTGCCGCGGCTCGCGGCGCTGGATCTCGGCGGCATGCCGCAGGTCGACGACGCGACGCTGGCCGCGATCCTCGCCGGCAAGCACCTGTTCGAACTGAGCCTCGGCGGCGAGCCGCGCATGGGCGGCGAGCCGGCCGACGCGCACCGGCCGTCCCTGTCGCCGGCGATCGCCGGCCTGCTCGCGGACCAACGGCAGCTGCTCGTGCTCGACGCGTCGTATGCGACGTGGTTCGACACCGACGTCGCGGCCGCGGTCGCGAGCCTGCCGGACCTGCGGCGCGTCGACCTGCGCGCGGCGCGCGTGCTCCCCGGGGCGCTCGCCGCGCTCGGCAGGAGCCGCTCGCTGCGCGAGATCTCGCTCGCGCGCGCGAGCGGGCTCACCGCCGAGGAGCTGCAGGGCCTCGCGACCGCGGCGCTCGAGGACGTCGATCTCTACGGCACGCCCATCACGGCCGACGACGTGCGCCCGATCACGCAGGACTGGTCGGCGATCTGCCGCGTGCGCCTGGGCAGCGGCGCGTGGCTCGGGCCGCGCTAGGCGCGACGACCGCGCGCGCCCCGCCGCCCGGACCGCCGCTCAGACCGTCAGCACGACCTTGCCGAGCGCTTCGCGCGCTTCGAGCAGCCGGTGCGCCTCGGCGACCTCGGCGAAGGGCAGCGCGCGGTCGAGCACCGGCCGGAAGCGGCCCTGCTCGAACATGCGCAGGATCGTGCGCAGGTCGCCCTTCTGGCCCATCGTCGAGCCGAGGATCGACCAGCTCTTGAAGAACAGCGCGTGCAGCGACAGCTTCACGTCGCCGCCGGTCGTCGCGCCGCACGTGACCAGCCGGCCGCCGCGCGCGAGGCACTTCAGCGAGCCGGGGAAGGTCTCGGCGCCGACGTGCTCGAACACGACCTCGACGCCGGCCTTGCCGGTGGCCTGCCGGACCTCGGCGACGAAGTCCTGCGCCCGGTAGTCGACGACCAGATCGGCGCCGAGCGCCTCGACGCGTTCGCACTTCTCGGCGCCGCCCGCGGTCGCGAACACGCGCGCGCCGAGCGCCTTGGCGATCTGGATCGCCGCGCTGCCGACGCCGGACAGCCCGGCGTGCACGAGCACGGTCTCGCCCGCGCGCAGCTCGGCGCGGCGCACGAGCATGTTCCACGCGGTCTGGAACACGAGCCCGATCGACGCCGCCTCGGGCACCGTCAGCCCGGCCGGCTTCGGCGCGACGTTCGCGGCGGGTACGCACACGTATTCGGCAGCGGTGCCGTCGCAGCTCTCCCCGAGGATGTGGTAGTGCCGGCACAGCTGGTCGGTGCCGAGCTGGCACGCCTCGCAGGCGCCGCACGACACGCCGGGGAGCACGACGACCGCGTGGCCTTCCCGCGCGCCGCGGGTGCCCGGTCCGAGGGCGTCGACGACGACGCACGCGTCGCTCGACGGGATCAGCGGCAGCGGAAACGTGTGTCCCGGCACGCCGCGCCGCACCCAGGTGTCGAGGTGGTTGAGGCCGACGGCCCGTATGCGCACGCGCACCTCGCCGGGCCCCGGCGTCGGGACCTCACGCTCCTCGAGCGAGAGCCGGTCGAACGAGCCGTGCTCGCGCACGACCACGCAGCGCATCGAGGCCATGGAACAGAGGCTAGCGCCGCGGCTCGACGCCACCGAGGCGGCGCACGAAGAAGTCCTGGCGCCAGCGAACCGGATACGACGCCTCGCCGACGCCGTGGCCGCCGCCGGGGCGCGACGACGAGGACGAGGTCCTTTCGGCGCGAGAGTCTTCAGCCGGCGGCGCCCGCGCTGGTGCCGATCGACGTCGACGTGTTCTTGCAGGGCGTGTTCTATGGGACGACCACCGGCTTCCAGATCGGTGCGCCGGCGTCCGTCACCGTGTTTCCGGTCGGTCGTTGAACGCGTCGTTGCCGGCCCGGAACGCCGCACGTGCCGCCGCCCCGGGCCGGCAGCGCCCAGCCGGCAGCGGCCCGGCGTGCGTCGGAACGCGCCCGCAGCTCGCGATGCGCGATGCGTTCGACGGTCGGGTAGTAGGTAGCACACAGCCGATCCAGCGCCGGCTGGTCGCCGGCTCTCGCCGCCGCGAACGTCGCGCGGGAGTTGGCTGGATACGTGCTCATGGGAAGCTGTCGGTAAGAACGCCGAGGGCTCGGAACGCGGACGCTGCTTTCCTGCCGGAATCCGCGGCCGCCGCGCGGTCGGCCACGCGACGGGCACTCGGAGGCAGCGCGGCCGACCGGCGAGAGAGCCTCCGCATGAGGTCCCTAGAGACGGCGCGGGCGACGCGGTTCGCGTCACGAGTGACACGAGCCTCCGCGTCGACCGGACCTTCCACGAGGCTACCGCCGATCGCCGCCGGGTGCCTGCCGCCGCGGCGCGGGACGCGCCGACGTCATCCGTCGGTCAGCACGGTGACCTGCGCCGTGCTGGCCGACAGCGTCAGCGGCGGCACGCTCCTCGCCACGGAGAAGCTCGTCGCGGCAGGCGTCAGCGTCGTCGCGGCGGCGACCGCGCTCCAGCGCAACCACCACACGTCGTCGTTGTGTGCGTCGAAGTCGTTGCCGCTGCCGAAGTGCAGCATGCCGTCGACGTCCGTTCGCACGATCCAGGCGTCACGGGAAGTGCCCGAGCCGAGATTGTCGAGGCTCTGCGTCGATCCCCACGCGAGCAGACCGTCCGCCAGCGGCATCAACCCGAGCACATCATCCTCGTGTGCGCCGCCGATGGTCTTCCACCACAGCACCGTGTCGTCGTCCGCCATCATGGCGAGGAACGTGTCACGTGCGCCTCCGGGGTCGCGGGTGCCGAGCACGTAGACGCCGCCCTCGGTCGCGGCGACGTCGACGACGTCGTAGGTCACGATGCCGGCGCGATCGCCGTGGTAGGCGGTGGCGCCGCGCAGCTTGCCATCGGCTTCGAACGTGTAGAGACCGGCCCAGATCGAGCCGCCGTCCTGGATCCGGGTCCCGACCACCAGGCGACCGTCGGCAGCTTCGGTGACGCAGGTCGCTCGTTCGAACGCCGGAGTTCCGGCGCTCGCCGCCCACGCGAGCGCACCGTTCTCGTCGAGCCTGGCGACCCACAGGTTGTCGAGGTTGAGCGCGACGTTGCCGCCCTGCGACTCCTGGAAGTCCGCGAAGCCGGCGACCACGAGGTCGCCGTTGGCGCACCGCGCCAGGGACGCGATCGCCGATTCGGTGACGCCGGCGCCCGGCTGCACCTCGACGGCGAACCGCGGCGTGCCGTCGGGGGCGAAGCGCGCCAGCCAGCCGACCGAACCGGCGGGCGCGATCGTCGTGGCCGTTCCGGCGACGACGAAGTCGCCACCCGGCAGGGCGACGGCGTCAGCGACGCTCATGAGCGGCGCGGTGGAGTGCGCCAGGGTCTGCGTCCAGGTCACGTTGCCGGCGGCGTCGATGCGATCGATGCGGGCGCCGGCTTCGCCGGCGGTGTGCCCGATCACGATCCGTTCGTCGTTGTCGGCCGCGAGCGCGACGACCGGCCGCTGAGATGCGAACGGCACCGCGTCCCCACGCACCGCGGCGAGCAGCTGTCCGCGCGGGTCGAGCTCGCCGATCCACGGGCGGTCGCCGGCGCTCCGCGCGACCGCGAGCAGCCCGTTCGGCGTCGGCAGCACGGCGCGCATGTCCTCGGCGCCGTCGACGTGCAGGGCCTCGCTCCACCGCGTGTTCGCGTCGACTGACTGGCCGGCTGCCTTGGCGATCGGAAACCGCAGCCCACGCAGCGTCGCCACGTAGCTGCCGCCCGCCGACCAGCCGACGAAGGGCTCGGCGAAGCCGGCTACCGCCCACAACGGGACCTCGGCGGGATCGGCGGTCAGTTCGACGCCGAACGAGGCGCCGGCGATCGGACCGCCGAGCAGGATGCCGTTCCAGGAGACCAGGAACGACATGCCCGCCAGCACCTCGGCTCGCAGCGACGCCGCCGTCGAGCCGGTCAGGTCGGGCTGGCCGAATCGGCTGACCAGGTCGGGAGTGGTCGTCGTCAACGACACGCCGGGCCCGACCGCAAGGTTCACGCCGAAGACGAACTCCTGGACGAAGCTCACGCGCATGCCCGCCTCGGCTTCGCCGCTGATGCGCGCGCTGAGCTCGGCGAAGGGCAGCACCAGGATCGTCGGGCCGAGCTGCACGGGCGGCAGCGGGACGAGGCCGACCGGGATCGTGCCGGAGAAGGTGCCCTTGGATCCGGCGGCGACCTCGAGGGTGACGCCGCCGCGGATGGAGAACTCGGTCTGCACGCCCGTCGGCACGTTCTGCGGGGTCGCGTTGACGACCACCTGCAGCTCCGGTGCGTTGACCATCAGGCTGCCGTTGAGCACGACGCTGGCGGTCCCGGCCGTGAGCGTGAGGTCGTTGATCGGGTGATAGATGCCGAGTTCCGAGTCCTGGGCCGGCAGGACCGCCGCCAGCGCCAGGGCGCACGCGCCCGGCGCGCGGGCTGTGGGCGTGGTCCGTCGGCAGAGGCGGGATGCGAGCCCTCGACGGGGCCTGCGCGGGGAGGAGGCGGGTGCGTCTTCGTCGTCTGCGGGGTGCTTCATGGCGGTATCGTGCGAGAGGATCGGCCGCATGCGGCGGCCTCGGGCTCTAGAACGGAATGCGCGGTCGCCGACCATCAGCGGGACAGCGGGTCGACCACCCGGGATCGGGCCGGCGCGGGTCGCCGAGCGCGTCAGGCTGGACCGCATGCCGGGAGAACCACCCTGCGTGGCGCATGGCGGACGTGGCCCGATGACGCGTTCTCGTGGCTCCGGCTCCGAGCCCGCGCCGGCCCGCTCCGCGGGCGCCCGGTGGCGCTGGTCGCACTTCCTGGGCAGCGCGGCCCTGGGTGCTGGCGTGGTGTTCCTCGGCCCGCTGCTGGAGGCCGTCGTCCCCTTTCGCTACGCGGCCGAGGTCATCGCGCTGTGCAGGTTCCCGGTCGCGGCCTTCGCCTGCGGCTGGTGGCTTTCGCGGGGCGTGCCCGGCGCCAGCATCGGCAGCGGCGTCGCGATCCGGATGTTCGCGGCGCCGCCGGACGACGCTCTCTCGATGGGCCTCGCGGCGCTGGTGCCGTTCGTGATGCTCGGCTTCGAGCTGCTCGGATGGTGGGGTCGGCGCGTCGCGAACAGGACCGACGAGCCCTGATCACCTGGCTAGCATCGCCTCCGAGCGCGGCCGCTCCCGAGCCGGATCGCGACCGCAAGTCCGCCAAGCGGAGTGGCTGACCAGCCGCCGGGGAGGCGGACGCGCTCGAGCGCGCTCGCTTCGAAGCGCGACGCTGGTCGCGGTGCGTGAGATCCGGCGACACTTCGCCGGCCTCGACTGCGCGACGCAGGAAGAGGGCGACGGGCGTCAGGCCCTGCAAGCTGGCGGTCCGGAGCACCCGAACCCCACCGCCCCGACGACCGCGCCCACAGCCCGCCGCGGCGCACCCCGCCAGCCAGTGCGTTCCGCCCGGATCGGCACCGCCATCGCGCACCCCGACCCCACCACGAACTCCAGCTCGCAGCCTGACCTGCCGCTACCCCGCGCTCCCCACCACTCCTCCCTACGGGCAGGCCCCCGCGAGCGCCGCGGCTCGACGCCACCGAGGCGGCGCACGAAGAAGTCCTGGCCGAACGCCGCGCGCCTGCCGGAGCCGAGCCGGTGGGCCCGGACGACGTCCGCTCCGCGTCGTCGGCGCCGGCCGTGCAGCGACCGACCGCGCTCAGTGGTTCCAGCTGATGTCGAGGTCGTCGGACACGATCCAGCCGAACGCGTTCGCCTGCGGCGAGTAGATCGCCCACTGGAACGCGAGCGTCGTGCCGGACGGGATCGAACACGGGAGCGGGACCTCGCGGTTGGCGGCCCCGGTGCCGAGCGTCACGGCCGGCAACACCGAGACCAGCGGCAGCCCGGCGTAGAGGCTGCAGCCCGGCGCGCCCGGGATCGGGATCGTGGTCAAGACGTCGCTGATCAACAGCACGGCGAGGCTGTTCGCCGGGGCTCCGGTCAAGAGCAGCCGGAAGTCCTCGTTGCCGGCGATCGGTCGCTGGGCGAACGTCGGCATCAGGCCGATCGTCGGCAGCTCGCCCAGCGGTCCCGGGCACGGCGACCCGAACGGGAACGTGGACGGAGCACACGGCTCGAAGAAGCGCGCGCGCACGTCGTTGACGGCGCTCGTGCCGGACGGGCCGGTCTGGCCCCACCAGGTCAGCAACGTCGTGTTGGTCTCTTGCTCCGCGACGGTGTGGATCGGCCGGGACGACGCGCGGATCTGGCCCTGCACCGGCCCGCCGAGCACGTCGACGGGTCGATGGTCGATCGCGACGGTGCCGTCGAGCAGCACCCGCGCAGCGCGGATGTCGACGCCGAACTCCTGCGGCGGGACGATCTCGCCGTAGGCGATCGTGAACTCGCAGAAGCCGGCGCCGACCGCCGGCATGCCCTCGTAGTCGGGCGTCGCGCGCACGGTGATCTGGCCGCCGACGGGGCCGAACAGGTCGTACATGTGGGCGACGACGTCCTCCTCCTCCTCCCACGCGATGCAGAACTGCATGTCCGAGGCGTCCTGGTGCAACGACGCGCGCGAGCCGATGTCGGGCTTGCCTTCGTCGTCGAACGACGTCGCGCTCGCGACGCCGACGGTCGGCTGCAGGAAGGCGAAATCGGACGGACTCGGCCGCACCCGGAACGAGCACGTGCGCACGTCGAAGTCGCCTGGCGCGGGCGAGGTCCAGAAGCGCTCCCAGACGGCGCGGTTCGCGAACCAGCTCTGGCCGGAGACCTGCATGCGCACGTCGCTCTTCGCCAGCCGGACGTTCTTGACGTAGCCGCTCGTGACCTGGTCGAGCACGCGCTCGGGCCCCATCGACGGCGCGGTCGGGATCGTCGGGAACTGCCAGTACAGGTCCCGCATGACGATCTGCGTCGGCTCGCCGGTGACCCCCGCGCGCCGGTCCCACGCGACCATCATCGCGCCGTCGCCGGGGCCGGAGACGCTCGGGCGTTCGTCCAGCCACGCCGAGTTGCTGATCCTGAAGGGGTTGGTCAGCGCGGTCCCGGTGACGGAGTCGAACAGGCGCCCCCAGATGTCGTAACCCGACGAGAACACGACGAGGAACGCCTCGTCGGTCAGGCTGCGACACAACGCTACCGAGGGCGACCGCGACGAAGAGAGCGTCGGAGCGACGACGAACTCGGCGGTGACCGCCGAGCCGTCACCGCGATGGATCCGGGCCATCGCGGTGCGGTAGGGGTTCGTCGGCAACGTGTTCGTCGCCTGCTCCCAGACCACCATGTAGCGGTCGTTGTCGAGGTCGTAGGCGACGTCGGGCACCATGTCGCTGGAGCTGGTCCCTGCCGGCAGGAACACCGGACCGACGACCGGGTCGACGACGATCGGGTAGCTGGCCGTGTCGACGAAGCGCGCCGGCACGACGAGCTCGATGCGGCCGACGCCGTCGTAGCGGGTCAGGACTTCGGTCCGCCCGCCGCCGCGGCCGAACGCGAACGCCTCGCCGTAGCGGATCGCCGGCACGTCGTCGCAGCGGAACTCGATCGCCCGGTGGCTCGCCGCGAAGGCCGGAGCGGTCACGTTGCCGCCGACCGCGATCGACAGCACCAGGTCGCCGCTGCCCGCCGGACGGTTGGCGACCTGGAACGACTGCTCGTAGCCGCCGCGTGCGATCGCGTAGCGCTCGACCGTCTCCCCGCGGTGGTAGCGGACCTGGTCTTCGGCGCGCGCGGGCACGACCCGGGTGACGCCGACAGCCGGGGCACCGTCGCGGCGCGATCCGAGGAAGCGCAGCTCGAGCCGTGGCACGTCGCCGTCGCCGGACCTCCGCTCCCTCGGCGTCAGCGCCACCGCATCGGCGCCGAACACGGCCCGGTAGCCGGCGCCGAGCGCGCGCACGCGCGCTGCGCCGTCGGTGAAGACGTGCGCCTCCCCTCCTTCCGGCTGTCGTGTCGGCGCGTCGGCAGCGGCGTCCTGCTGCCGCGCGGCGGATGCTTCCAAGGCCAGGAACGACAGGAGGATCACACGGGTCACGGCGCTGGTCATGGTCTGCTCTGCTGCGGAAGGGGCGCCCCGGGGCAGGTCGCCGACCCCGATACCAATGCCGGACCTCGGATCCCGTGTCGCACGATCTCGCGCCGTGACCGGACCGCCGGCCGGCGAGCGGAAGCTCGCGCGCACCGAGCGCGGCCGGCGCCGCTGGAACCGCGCTCGCAACGCCCCCTCGACGACGGGCGACCCCGGCACGCACCGTCGCGCCCCACGGTGGCAGCTAGAGCGGCAGTGCTCGGCAGCAGAAGGTCAGGCCGTCGCACACGCGGACCAAGCACGCTCGGCCGGAGCGCCGGTGGCGCGCACGGCGACCGGCCCCTTGCCCGGCGCGAGCGGCGGCGTGATCGTTCGGCCATGCGCCATGCGATCGCCCACTGGCTGTCGTCGCTCGCCCTGCTGTCGTCGCCGACGCTCGCCCAGACGACCTACGCGGTCGGCGTGCGCGACGTGACCTTCGCCAACCCGACGTCGCAGGGCAGCACCACCCTGCCGACGCGCGTGCTCTATCCCGCGACCGTCGCCGGCAGCAACACGCCGCTGCTGCAGCAGAGCGGCGGCTGGCCCGCGGTCACGTTCCTGCACGGCTTCGCCCTGCTCGGCAGCAGCTACGAGGCGCTCGGCC
>CALKYL010000191.1 GCA_938003515.1 uncultured bacterium | reverse complement strand
GGAGCGCGTCCTGGCCGCCGAGACGGCCCGCATCGGCGTGGCCGAGGGGGACCGCTACCCGCGTTTCGCGCTCGCCGGCAGCCTGGGTCTGGCCGCGGACACTTCCTCCGATCTGCTCGACGCCGACAGCGGCACCTTCTCGATCGGACCGTCGCTGCGCTGGAACCTGTTCGACGGCGGCCGCCTCCGCAACCGCGTCCGGGCGCAGGACGCGCGCGCGGAGCAGGCCTACGTCGCCTGGGAGCGCGCGGTGCTGACCGCGCTCGAGGAGGCGGAGAACGCGATGACCGCGTTCGTCCGCGAGCAGGCCCGCCGCGACGCGCTCGGGCGCGCCGCGGCGCACGTCCGCGAGGCGGTCGACTCGGCCCGTACGCAGTACCGCGAAGGCCTGACCGACTTCCAGGCCGTGCTCGACTCCGAACGCATCGTCGCGACCATCGAGGACGACCTCCCCACCAGCCGCGCCGCCGTCGCGCAGAACCTGATCGCGCTCTACAAGGCGCTCGGCGGCGGCGTCCGGCCGCCCGAGCCGCTCGCCGCGCGCTGAGCGTTCAGCGCGGCGCGACCTCGAGCACGAACGGTGCGTCGCGTTCGACGCGGTCGCCGGCCAGCGAGAGCCACGGCGTACACGTCCAGACGCCGGCCTCCGCCGCCGTGCACGTGCCGCGAAACGCGCCGTCGTCCCCGCGTTCGAAGAACACCAGCTGCTGCGCGCCGCCGGCGTCGACCACGACGCATCCCGCGCCGTAGATCTCTTTCACGTCGGCGGCCGGCGCCAGCTCCAGCCGCAGCACGAACGGCTCCCCGGCCCTCGGGCTCGCCGGCGTCGTCGTGCACGACGCGATCCACGCCGACTTCGCCGGCACCCGTTCGACCAGCAGCACCTCCCCGTCGTCGACCAGCACCCGCAGATCGGCTGGCGGCGCCGCGGCCCGAAGCTGATCGAACACGCCGACCGACGACGCCGGGCCGCACAGGAACAGGTCCGCGCCGACGCGCAGCATGCGTTCGTGCACCGCCCGCCACGCCGCCTCGGGATCCGCCGCCATCGGCGCGGCGTAGCCCCACGCCTTGCCGTCGACGTAGCGCCGGAGCATCGGGAACGGCGACAGCACCGCGACGGGCCGCTGCACGAGCTCCGGCAGCCGCGCGGCGAGCGCGACCTCCGCCACCGGCTGCTGCGCCAGGTAGTGGCGGAAGGTCGGGACGCCGAGCCACAGCGAGGTCGCCACCGCGAGCCCCCCCAGCACCCGCCGCACCGACGCCGCCGGCACCACGGCGAGCGCCGCCGCGACCCCGGGCAGCAAGAGCGGCAGCATCGGGAAGAACACGCGCACCCGCGGCCAGAACAGGCAGACGGTGCCGAAGTGCACGAGCGCCAACAGCACGAGCCAACCTCCGACACGCCGGCCGCCCCGAGCGACCAAGAGCCCGCCGAGCGCCAGCAAGAACGGCCACACCTGCCCCATCGGCGGCGCCCGAAGGCTGCCGAGCAACAGGCTCGGCACGGTGTCGACGGCGCTCGGCACCGCGTCGCGCACCGCCTGCCGAAGCACCTCGCCTCCGTACTCGGCGACGAACTCCGACGATGTCGGCAGAGCGCCGCTCGCCTGGTCTTCGAGAAGCCGCTCCAGGTCGTATTCGCAGACGACCTTGAAGTAGAGGTTCTGCCAGTTGGTCGACGGCAGCAACGAGCCCTCGGCGTCGACCCGCACGAGCCCTTCGGGCGCGTATCCGATCGCGAGCCCAAAGAGCAGCGGCACCACGACACGCGCGCGCCGCACCCGCCACAGGTAGATCGCCGTCATCGCCAGCACGGGCGTCAACGCTGCGAACCGCGTCGCCACGGCGAAGCCGCACGCGAGCCCGAACCCGAGCGGCCGCGCCGCGCCTCCGTGCCCGCTCCGCGCCTCGCAGACCAGCAGCGTCGCGACCGCCAACAGCGCCGCCCCGGTCATGTCGCTGCTCGCCATGCTGCCGAGCACCCAGACGTGCGCGTTCGCCGCCGCGAACAGCTGCCCCCAGAACCACGCCCTCGCATGCAGCGAGCCGGCGATCCGCCCGGTCGTCCAGACCAGCACCCCCGCCGCCACCGCCGACACCAGCCCACCCGCCACCAGGCTGTCACCGACCACCCACAGCACCGCCGCGACGAGCAGCGAGTAGCCGTGCGGGTGGAACGGATCGACCCGGACCTCGCCTCGCAGCAGAAGCTCCGCCTGTTCGTGATAGGCGTCGGCCTCGGCGTCGACCTCGACGACCCGCAGCAGAACGACGACCGCCGCGAGCCCCAGCGCCGTCAGCCACGGCAGCACCGCGCGGGCGAATCGGGGGGTCTCGGTCGGTCGTTCTTGCATCGTCGCGGCGGCCCGGCCGGATCCCGACCCGGAGACCGCCGAACCATACCCGGCCCGCCGCCGAGCGCCCGCACGTCCGGATCGGCCACCCCAAGCGTGAGTTCGAGCCCACGGACCCCCTGCTGCATACCCGCCCGGTGTCCAGGCTCGGGCGGGTGCGGCGGTGCGGCGGTCGTGTCCCGCCCCCCGGGCGAGCCGGCTTGCACCGTGGGCAAGACCCGCGTGCCCACATCGGATCTCGACTGGTCAGCTCAACCACACGCTCCGCGTTCGTGGGCTGGTGGCCCGGGTGGCTGGGCGGGTTTGCGGAGGCTGCTCGGCACGATAGCCTGCAGAAGCGGGTCGGGACGGAGTTGTCCCGACCGCCGAAGACTAGTTGGCCCGACCGATGCGCTGCCTGCCCGTACTCCTGCTCGCTCTGGTTTCCGCATGCTCAGCGGTTCCCAGTCCCTTCTCACCCGACTCGCTGGTTGGGAGCTTCCGTCGAGAGCATGCTCCACCGGAGCAATGGCAGGAGTTGACTTTGGACGCGACCGGCTCCTGCAGTTGGCGATCCTGCACCAACGCAGGGGGGTTCCTTCGCAAGACCCCGACGGTTGGTCGGTGGAGCCTCGATGACCGAGAGCTGGTCCTCCATCTCGAGGATGGACGTGTTGTGCGCCTGTTGGTGCGTGGCTGGCGCGGTCACGACTACCTGGTTCCATCTTCCGAGTCTGAGTGGTTCGACGCTCATGGCGCAGACTCGGAGCGCGTGTTCTACAAGGACGGAGCCCCGACAGCGGATCCGCCTTCCTACTTCTTGCCCGCCTCGAAGGCGGGCCAACTAGGCGCAGCAGCTGACGCGCCCCAGAGGGCGCGCAGCTGAGCGCCAGAGACGTTGGACAGACCGTGCTCACCATCCGTTCCTTCCACAGCGACGCGACTTTCACCCTTGAGTATGAGCGCGACGACTACTGGCGTGCGCGACTTGAGGGACCAGACGTGACTGCCGAGCACTCCGTGTACGCCTACATGGGTGAGGGGATAGTCGACTTCTTCAAGTCCTTGGCGCGAGATTGGCGCGGCTGGGACGGCGTCAGATCTTGGTCGAGCTTGGAGGGAGATCTGTCGATCGATGCCTCGTGCGACCGCCTCGGCCATACGACGCTGGTCATCCAGATCACTCCAGACCCAGTTGGCGGGTGGAGCGGACGCGGGTCGCTCGTGCTCGATGCTGCAGACCTTGTTCGTCTCCCCGAGCAGGTGGCGGCGCTTGTCCAGCGGTAGTAGGCTGTCCAACTCGCCGCAGGAGCCGACGAGCTGCGCGGACCAACCAACCACGAGAGCCGAAGCCCTCGACCGCGCACCTCGCGGCTCAGCGGCAAGAGACGTTGGACGGACATGTCAGGCGCCATGCCGAGGCAAACGCTGCTCACGCCGGGTCAGGAGGCTCGCGTTGGACTCAGGGTTGTCCTTGCGGTGCTGGGCCTCATGGCGATCGGCATCGGAGCGCTGTTCGCCCTGCCATCCCTTGTGATGGTGTGTTTCCTTGCGGGCGCCAGTGACGGCACCCCATTGAGTGTTACGGAGGCGCGTCGCGTGGTTGCCGAGCAGAGCGAGGTGCTGGCACGGGCGCTTGCACTGTCGCGCCGGACCCCGTTGCCGCAGTCTGACGACGTCGCCTGCCGGTCGGTCGCTTCGGATCTTGGCGCTCTGGACATGCGGTTCGAGCGAAGTGAAGACGGGCCTTGGGTGATCATCGTCTGGTCACGAGGCGGGATTCCCGAGACGTACGAGACACAGCTTGCGTGGGTCCCAGAGGTGACGGCCGAGCGTGTGCGGGCTGGTCGTCTTCGGCTTGGTGAGACGTTCGAGTATGTCGATCGTGGCTGGTGGCGCGTCTTCTGGTGATGCTGCTTGGATCCAGGGTGTAGGATGCCGTCCAACTCGCCGCAGGAGCCGGCGAGCTGCGCGGACCAAGCAACCACGAGAGCAAGAGCCCTCGACCGCGCACCTCGCGGCTCAGCGGCATGAGACGTTGGGCAGACCACCGCCATGATGACACCAAGGACTTCGTTCGGCGTTGCGGCCGCGTTGCTGATGAGCGCCTGTGCCGCCCCTGGCTCGCGTCCTCAGGCACTCGTCACGGTACGCGTCGGATCTGAAGGCCAAGAGCGCTCCCTGCGGTTTCGGTCGGCGCATGCTGGACAGGTTGTCGTCGCTGGCATCTGGACCGTCATCTTCAAGGTCGACGAGCGAGATGTGCCGTGGGTCCGAGACATCGCCATGCAAGAGGGAACGGCCAGACTGGTGTGGGATGGCAGAGTGGTTTGGGAGTTCCACCCCGAAACGGATGGCTCGGGCTACTTCATCGATCGAGGATTCGTCGATGAGGCGACGGCGAGGCGAGTAGCTGAGGGGATTCTGGGTGCGCAAGGATCGCGTGCCTCGGCTGCCCGACCGGTCACAGCAGCTGACGACGCTTCGGGTCGCGGCTGAGATGGGATGAGAGGGTCGGTCGCTCCGACGCAGTCGCCCACAATGGGTGCTGCAAAGCAAAAGGAGCACGACCGACCCATGACTCAGCCTACCGCCTCGACGTCCCCCGTGACCATCGCCCTCGACACCGGCGACCGGAACATCCACTTCTGCGCTCTCGAGAACCGCGAGGTCGTTGACCGCGGGGTGTGTCCCACGACCCGCGAAGGGCTCGACGCCGCGCTGGGTGCTTACCCGGGAGCGAGTCGGCTGCTCTCGATCTACTGCGACGTGCCGCGCCCCGGCGCCGAGGCGATGGAGTTCGGCATCGACGTGCGCACCGACGGCGACGGGGAGTTCGACCTGCCCGTGCTGCCGGGCCGCTACTCCGTCGTCGACTGGAGCAACTACACGGAGCGCATGCTGTGCGCGGACGAGATCGCGACCGTGGCACCGGGCCAGGTGCGGACGACGGCGTTCCACCTCTGGTCCGGCACCCTGCGGCTCACGCTGCGAACGGCCGCGGGCGCGCCGGCGCGTGGCATCGCGCCGCGCTTCTGGAACCGCACCGCCCGCGAGCACTACGTGCACGACGAGCGCACCGACGAACACGGCGTCGTCGAGGTCGAGCTGTCGGCCGGCGACTACGAGGTGCAGCGCGGCGAGCTCGGCCCGGAGGGCACCACGTTCGGCACGGTCGCGATCCGTCCGGGGGAACGCACGGAGGCGCGCCTGTCGCTGCCGCGGTGAGCGCGGGCAGAGCAGTCTCCCTGGCTTGCCGATCTCCGTCGCAAGGGACGGCTCCCGGCGGCCCGCCGAGCCGGCGCACTCGGCCGAATTCGTGGCGGGGCGGAGGACCGTTCGGCGGTGGGCCTCGTGACCCGAGCAACCCTCCCCAGGAGACGAACCATGATCACGAGCCTGTTGACCGCCATGACCCTCTGCGCTGCCGCTCCCCAGGGCGCCGGCGCCTCCTTCCAGGACGGCACGTTCGCGCCCGGCACGTGGACGATGACCGAGTTCGTCGCGGGGCCGGGCACCGCATCGGCGAACACGACGCAGCTCCAGACCGGCCACGGCAACCCCCTGCCCGCGTGGCGGACGTCGCACACGTTCGCCGGCGTCGGCAGCGGCGGTGCACAGACGGCGATCTGGGTCGAGCACCTGATGAACGCCGCGGTCTACGACCCGGCCACCGAAGGCGCGATTGCCGAGCTGTGGTTCTCGGTCGACTACATCCTGCCCAACGGGCAGCACTACGTGCACGTGCTCGCCGAACAGGACTCGAAGTTCTACGTCGGCAGCTGGGGACCGGGCGGCTTCGTGACCTACTCCACGCAGAGCTGGGCGAGCTTCGGTCCGAACGCCCTCGTGCAGGACGACTTCATCGAGCGACTCCCGGACGGCAGCGTCAACGCGAACAGCCATCCGGACTTCACGACGACGGGCGCGCCGATCACGTTCGGTCTCGAGACGTCGACGTCGACGAACGGCACCCACACGCTGTGGGTCGACATGGACAACTTCCGCGTCGACGTCAACGGCCTCTCCGCGGCGGCCACGTCGCGACCCGGCTCGCCGCCGAACCCGGATGCCTTCTACGCGGTCGCCGGCGACGGCCCGGTCATCGGCACGACGTGGCAGATCGCGGTCGACCACCAGGGCTTCCTGCCCAACGCGGACCTCGACGCGGTCGGCTACTCGTCCTCCGCGACCAACGTGGCCACGCCGTTCGGGACGTTGCTCTGTGGTCCGGTCGCCGGCCTGGTCAGCGGCCCACCGGGGCAGCCGTTCTCGGTGCCCGTGCCGAACGATCCGAACCTGATCGGCCAGCCCTTCTGCTTCCAGGCGGTGTCGGCCGACGTCGCGCAGGGTGTCGCGCTGCTGACGAACGCGCTCGACGTCACGGTCGGCACCTTTTGAGCGGGTGCGCGGGGCGCCCGCCATCCGCGTAGGCGGGCGCCGGGTCATCTGAGCGATCGCCCGGACGCCGTCCGCGAACCCGGCGCGCGGGGCGCAGCGCCAGGGCTCAGGACTCCAACAGCTGCACGAGCTCGTCGATCTCGCGGCTGATGCGCTCGACGTGGCCGCGTTCGCGGCGCAGCAGCTGGCCGCGCTCCGCCATCTCCTGCCACACCTGCCGCGAGCGGCGCGCCCATTCGACGGCCCCCGTCAGATCGTCGCGCCAGCCGTCTTCGCCGGCCGCGCGGCGCAGACGGCCGCGCTCGCGCAGGAGCCAGCTCTGGTTGTAGGTCAACTGGCCCCACTGGCGCACGTAGTAGGTGTTGTCGGGCGCGCCGCGTCGCAGCGACTCGCTGGCGCGGACGCCGGCGTCGATCGCGGCCTGCGCCGCGTCGAAGTCGCGCCGCTGGATCGACACGTCGCCGAGCAGGGTCGCGGTCTCGACGAGGGTCCGGCGGTAGCGCGGCACGCTCGGGCTCTCCGACGCGACCGCGGCGATCTCGTCGAGCGCCGCCTGCAGGTCGTCGATCGCGTCCGGGTCGCGCATCGAGAAGCGCGCGGTGCCGACCTTCGAACGGGCGACGGCGGCGGCGAGCCGGGCGTCCGGGTCTTCGGGCCGCTCGTCGAGCAGCTCGCGGCGCAGCCGGTGGGCACGCTCGAAGCAGGCGAGGGCGGCCTCGGCCTGCCGCCGCACGCCGTGCGCGGAGCCCTGCACGACCAAGACGCGCGCGAGGTCCCCCCGCAGGTCGACGGACGCCGCGGTCGCGTCGGGCGCCGACTCCGCCGCGGCGACGAACTCGGCGAACACCGGCAGCGCCGCGTCCATCTGGCCCGAGTAGAAGGCGACCGTCGCGATCCGCTCCCGCGTGCGCAGTCGTTCGAGCGCGAGCGCCCCGTCGTCCTCGGCGCCGTCGGGCCCGAGCAGCGCCAGGCTGCGCTCGTAGCACCGCCGCGCCCCGGGGAGGTCGCCGAGGTTGTCGAACGTCGGGTTGCCGAGCACGTCGCCGAGGCCGCGCCACGCCGCCGCCAGCCGCACGCGGACGCGGGGGTCGTCGCCGACCAGCTCGTCGAGGCTGGCGAGCTCTTCGACGGCCTTGCCGATCATCGCGCGCCGCGCGGCGAGAGAGCCCTCGAGGTCCGCGAGCATCGGCGCGAAGTCGTCGTGCAGCGCGAAGCTCAGGTCGAGCAGGCCGGACTGAAGGCGCTCGGCGGAGCGCCGCGCCGCGCGCTCGTCGAGGGCGAAGCGCACGCTGATCACGGTGGCGAGCACCAGCGACGCCGCGGCGAGTCCGACCGCGCCGGCCACCACCGGGTTGCGGCGCGCGAACATCGCGAGGCGGCGAAGGCTCCCCGGCGCGCGCGCGACGACGGGGCGGCCGGCGAACACCGCGCGCAGGTCGTCGGCGAACGCGCGCGCGGAGCCGAAGCCGATCACCTTCTCGTTGCCCGGGGCCTTGAGCAGGACCGCCTCGAGGTCCTTGCCGATGCCGCCCGCGGCGAGGCGCGGCCGGACCGGCGCGACCTCGGCGACGGCCCGCACGGCCGACGGCAGCGACCTGCCGGAAAGATCCTGCGGATGGCGTCCGCAGACGAGCTCGTAGAGCACGACGCCGAGGGAATACACGTCGCTGCAGACGTCGACGTCGTCGGACGAGCCGGCCGCCTGCTCCGGGCTCATGTAGTAGACCGTGCCGACGAGCTCGCCGTGCAGCGTCTCGCCGTGCGGTCGTTCGTCGTCCGCTGCGAGCGCGCGCGCGACGCCGAAGTCGATCAGCTTCGCGGTGCCGGTCCCGTCGACGAGGATGTTCGCCGGCTTCAGGTCGCGGTGCAGCACGCCGCGCTGGTGGCCGTGATGCACGGCCTCGAGCACCGACACGAACAGCTCGAGGATCTGCCGTTGGGTCCGCGCCGCAGTCCGCACGTATTCGTCGAGCGGGCGCGCGTCGGGAACGAGCTCGAGGGCGATCCACGGCACGTCGCGGCCGCGGTCGCGGTGGATGCCGGCCTCGTAGACGGTCGCGATGCCCGGGTGTCGCAGCCGCGCGAGCAGCTGGGACTCGTAGAGGAAGCGCTGCCGCACCTCCTCGGAGCCGAGCTCCACCCGCAGGACCTTGAGCGCGACGTCGCGGCGGGGGCTCGTCTGCCGCGCCTCGTAGACCCGGCCCATGCCTCCCTCGGCGAGCACGCGCACGATCTCGTAGCTGCCGAGGCGGTCGCCGGCGGCGTAGGTCGCGCCCGCGGTCATCGCGTCGACCCACGCGGCCCATGGCGCGGGGCCGAGGTCCGCGTGCAGCGGCAGCAGCTCGACGACGCGGCGCCGCAGCGCGTCGTCGTCCGCGCAGGCGGCGTCGACGAACGCGGCCCGCTCGACCTCGGGCAGCTCGAGCGCCCGGTCGAGGATGTCCAGCGCGCGACGCTCGTCGGCGGGGTCGCGGTCAGCCATCGCTCAGCCCCGCAGCGCGTCGCGCAGCCACGCCGTCGCCGCCTGCAGCCGGCGTTCGACCGTGCGCAGCGGCAGCCCGACCGACTCCGCGAGGTCCGGCATCGTCAGGCCCCCGAAGTAGCGCAGCTCGACGATCCGCGCCCGCTCGGCGTCGATCGCTTCGAGACGGCCGAGCGCGTCGTGCAGGTCGAGCACGTCCGCCTCGGAGAAATCCGGTTCGTCGCCGGCACCCTCGACCAACGTCACGCGGACGCGGTCCCCGCCACGTTTCTCCGCCGACTTCCGTCGCGCGTGGTCGACGAGGATCGACCGCATGACCTTCGAGGCCATGGAGTAGAAGTGGCCCCGGCTCGGGAAGGTCGCGTCGTCGGCGTCGATCAGGCGCAGCCAGGCCTCGTGCACGAGCGCCGTCGACTGCAGCGTGTGCGCGCGCTCCCGGCCTGCCATGTGCATGCGGGCCAGCTTGTGCAGCTCGGCCTCGATTGCGCCGAACAGGGCGTCGCAGACGCCGGTGTCGCCGTCGCTGAAGCGCTTCAGCAGCTGTGTGGTTCGATCGCGGTCGGCCACGCGGCCGGATTGTAGGGCGGCCCGGCCGCCGCTGCCCGCGGCCGGCCCGGGCGCGGCCGATCGACAGGCGGGAGCCCCGCGTGCGCACGGACGACGACGTCCGGCAGGTGCCGAACCGCCGCGCCGGGCTGGTCGTCGACCGAGGTGGACTCGTAGCATGCGCGACCTGCTGGAGCAGCCGACCCGCTCCCGGGCACATCCGACACCCGACCTCGCATCGTGAAGCCCCTCTCCAGACTGGACACGCCGCGCCGGCTCGTCGTGTCGGCGGGGCTGCCGACGTTCGTCGTGCTCCGCCTGCTGCAGGTCGAGTGGCGGACCGACATCCGGACCCGGACCACGGAGACGGGCTCCGTCTCCAGGTGGGACACGGCGATGCGGAAGGACCAGCCTTGGTCCTGCCCGGCCGTGGTGTTGCTCGTCACCGGCATCCCGTGGCTCTGGTGGCCGCCCGAGCGCACCCCGTGACCGCCACCCGGAACATCCTGCAGCGCCTGCTCGCCGAGATCGAACGCTTCGAGTCGGGCAAGGCCTCGCTGCCCGACCTGCAGGGTGCGATCCTCGGGCACGGCCACGCCGTCGACCTCGGCAACCCGTGGCGGGATCTCGTCGACCGCGTGGAAGGAGCGATCGACCAGGTCCGGTTCACCGTGCCGCCCGACGGACAGGCGGCCGCCGTGAAGCCGTTCCTGGACGAACTCCGGGGCGCGGCGCAACGGGCGATCACCGCCGCGCCGGGCGCGTAGCTGCCGCGCCGCACCCCGGCCCCGCGCAATACGCGCCCGCGCCGCGCTGCACCTCGGTCACCCTACGCCTAGACTCGCAGCGATGCTGCACGGCTGCAGGACGGCTCTTCTTCTGGTGGCAGGGTGCGGCGCGTGCGTCGGCACGAACCCCGGACGTTCCATCGACACCCGGGCTGCCCGACCGGCCGACTACCCGGACGCCCGCGCGAGCGACCCGGCGACGCTCGGGTGGATGGAGGGCGCGCCGCCGCCGCCCGAACGCGTGCTGCGCTTCGAGGACGGCTCCTACTTCCGCTTCCCGGCGCTGCGCTGGAGCGTGGCGAACTTCCGCCAGCTGATGCCGACCGTCAACGTGTCGCGCGGCTCGGGCTCGCCGTCGAGGCTGCCGCAGGCGCTGCGCGACGACCTGGACGCGGTGACGTTCGTGCCCACCGGCGCCTCGCAGCCGATGACGTGGGCCGAGTCGCTGCTCGCGAACTACACCGACGGCATCGTCGTGCTGCACCGCGGCCGGATCGTCTACGAGCGCTACTTCGGCGTGCTCGACCCCGACGGTCTGCACGGCGCCATGTCGATCACCAAGTCGTTCGTCGGCACGCTCGCGGCGATGCTGGTCGCCGAGGGTGACCTCGATCCGGAGCAGCGGGTCGCCACCTGCGTGCCGGAGCTCGCCGGCTCCGCGTTCGGCGACGCCACCGTTCGGCAGGTCATGGACATGACGACCGGCATCCGCTTCCGCGAGGACTACACCGACCCGGACGCCGAGATCTGGGCGCACGCGCGCGCCGGCAACCCGCTGCCGAAGCCGGAGACCTACGTCGGGCCGCGGACCTACTACCAGTTCCTGCAGACGGTGCAGGCGGACGGCGCGCACGGAGAGGCCTTCGCCTACAAGACCGCGAACACCGACGCGCTCGGCTGGGTGCTCGCACGGGTCACCGGCCGGTCCGTCGCCGAGCTGCTCTCGGAGAAGATCTGGAGCCGGCTCGGCGCGGAGCACGACGCGTACTTCTCGGTCGATTCGATCGGCACGCCCTTCGCAGGCGGCGGGTTCAACACGAGCCTGCGCGACCTCGCGCGCTTCGGCGAGATGCTGCAGAAGGACGGCCTGTGGAACGGGCAGCGGATCGTGCCCGCCGCGGTCGTCGCCGACATCCGCCAGGGCGGCGACCGCGCGGCCTTCGCGAAGGCGGGCTACGGGCAGCTCGAGGGCTGGAGCTACCGCAACATGTGGTGGGTCACGCACGACGCGCACGGCGCGTTCGCGGCGCGCGGGGTGCACGGCCAGGTCCTGTGGATCGACCCCACGGCCGAGATGGTGATCGCTCGCTACGCGTCGCATCCCGTCGCGGGCAACGCGGCGATCGACCCGACGTCGCTGCCGGCCTACCGGGCGCTCGCCGAGCACCTGCTGCGCAACCCGGAGTAGGGCGCCGGCCGGCTTCGAGCAGGACCGCTCGCGCGCCGATCCGGACGACCCTACAACGGCGTGCGTGCCGGTCGCCGAGCGGGTCGGCGACTTCGCCACGCCCGGACACGGCCCGAAAGAGGATCCACCATGCGCTCGCAGACCCCGCCCATCCCGTCGCTCGCGCTCTTCGCGGCGCTCACCGCTGCCACGGCCTCGGGCGCGCTGCCGGCGCAGGACGACGGTCTGCGCGCGCTGGACGGCGAATGGATCTACGTCGAGGACCGCACCGAAGGTCGCGCGCTCGAGCAGCTGGGTCCCCCGATGAGCGCGAAGTTCTCGCTGCGCACGGAGGACGGCGCGGTGGTCCTCGTGCGCGGCCACGGCTCCGGACACCGCGACGTGCGCGTCGCGCTCGACGGCTCGATCACCGAGGTCGCCGACGGACAGACGACCTCGCGCTACCGCGGCGCGTGGCAGGACGGCGCGCTCTCCTACGAGGTCGACTTCGTGCGCGATCCGGACGCCGCACCCCGAGGGCTGATCCGAAGGGAGTTCCGCCTCACGCCCGACGGGCTGATCGTGCGCGCGTCGTCCGGAGCGCCGGCGAGGCCGGCGTCGGTCGGGCTCTATCGCCACGCCGAGGACATCGAGATGCCCGCGCCGGCCGAAGCCTCGATCGGCGACGTGGCCTGGCTGGCACGCGCCTGGGTCGGCACGAGGAGCTCGGGGTCGTCGATCGAGGAGCGATGGAGCCCGCCCCTCGGCGGCGCGATGCTCGGCGTCTCCCGCACGGTCGCGCGCGGCAGGATGTCCGCGTTCGAGTACCTGCGCATCGTCGAGCGCGACGGCGGGCTGGTCTACGTCGCGCAACCCGGGGGCGGTGCAGAGACCGAGTTCGTGCTCACCGAGCTCGCTGCCGACCGCGCCGTGTTCGACAACCCGCGCCACGACTACCCCAAGCGCATCGTCTACGAGCTCTCGGCCGACGGCGGCCTGACGGCGACGATCGGCTTCCTGAAGGGCGGCAGCCCCCGGCGCTTCGAGTACACCCGCGAACGCGACTAGCCGCCTCGACCTCGACCACCCGGCTTGCGCGCGTTCCACGCCGGTGCTCTGGTAGCGGACGGCCCGCGTCGACGGCGCGCGCGGGTCGATCCGCACGGTGCAGCACGTCGGGCCGGACTCCGAACCGGCCCCGAGGAGCAGAGCATGGAGTACTTCGCCTTCTTCGTCGGCCTCGTGGCTCTCGCGCTCGCGTCCGACAGCTCCCACAAGGCGCAGAAGCTGCAGAAGCGCGTGGCGTCGCTCGAAGAGCTCTGCATGCGGCTCAAGGCGAAGGCCGATGCGGGCTGATCGGCACGACGGCGCGGCAGCGGCTGCGCGCGGTCGTCCGAGGCGCCGGGCGAGAGCGGCCACCGCGCTCCTGGCGGCGGCGGGCTTCGGCTCGCTCCCGGCCGGCTGCCACACCGGCTTCGAGATGCGCGCGCTCGGCTGCGCGCTCGCGGCGGAGCAGCCCGCCGACGGCGCGGTGCATCCGTATCCCGGCGCGACCGAGCCGCCGATGCGCGGTCGGCTCGCGGCCGTCTTCGTGGCGACCCCCACGGACCTCGTCGACCTGGCGCCACGGAGGTCGCACCACCTCTACTTCGTGCTGAGCGCGCGGCGACCCGACGCCGACGACGTCGAGCTGTTCACCGGCCCGGTGTACGCGGCGAGCGACGGCGATCTCCGCGCCGTCGGAGACGCCGCCTCGGCCGGCGAGCGCGTCTTCAAGGTCTACGTGCCGCTGCAACCGGACCGGCTCGACGACCCGGCGCGCGCAGCAGCGGGCGCCACCCTGTGCATCCGGATCGGCGGCGGCACGATGTGGGGGCTCGCGTCGCTGTCCTCGAACGTCGTCGACGCGCCGCTCGTGATCGGCGAGGGCGAGCTGCAGCTCGCTCCCGCGGCGCGCCGGTTCTGAGGCGCGGCGCGTGATGCCCGTGGCAGGCCTGAGCCGCGACGCCGCCGCACGCGGCGCTCGCGGCGCCGGGTCCTCACGGCGCCAGGAAGTCGAGCTCGACGAGCGTCGGCGGCACCGGATCGGACAGGTTGAGCAGCACGTTGTGCAGCTGGTTGGGACGCACCCGGAACCACTCGCGCAGGATCTCCGAGTAGATGGCGCGGAAGTCCGTCAGGGCCGGCACAGCGTTCTCGCCACCGGTGCCAGCCAGCGCCGCCAGGTGTCCGTCCGGCCAGGTGGCGGGGTCGCAGTTGTGCACGCCCCCCTGCACCTTCTTGCCCTGCGCGATCGCGAGGTTGCCGATGCCGTGGTCGGTGCCGACCGTCGGATCGATCGGCGCCGGATCCTTCGGACCGTTGTCACGCGCGGTGCGACCGAACTCGCTGACGACCAGCGTCAGCATCGCGTCGTCGAACAGCGGCCCGACGAGCCCGACGTTCTGCGAAACGTCGTCGACGTAGCGCAGCGCGGTCGCGAGCGTCGTCAACAGCGCGTCCTGGCTCTCGAGCTGGTCGGCGTGCGTGTCGAAGCCGCCGAAGTTGACGCCGGCGACCCGGCAGTCGGGCACGTGCGCGAGCAACCGCATCGCGTCGCGGATCTGCGTCAGGAACAGCAGGTGCGACGGCGACGTGATGCCCGCGGTCGGCGGGTCCGGCAGCGTCGGCACGTTCTGCAGCTGCGGGATCGCCTGCAGCGCGAAGTCGGCGAACTCGGCGACGTCGCCGGCGGCACCCGAATACGGCGTGCCGGCGAGGTGGCCGCCCAGCAGGGTCTCGAGGCGACCCGCGATCGACTGCGACGGTTCGGGCAGCGGCGGGTTGGTGAAGTCGTAGGCGTCCACGTTGCGCACCTCGGCGAGGACCTTCGACGTCGACCCCGGCTCGAGCTTCGCGTGGAACGCGCGGAAGAACGACGCCAGCCCGGCGCTCGGCACGGTCCCGGGCCAGTTCTGGAAGCCGGCGAGCCGGGCGACCCAGCCTTCGGGATTCAGCGCCGAGGTGCTCTGCGTCGGCGGCACGTAGAGGCTCTCGTGCACGTCCATCTCGTAGAAGTGCGAGCGCGTGCCGAGCGGATTGCCGACCTGGTGCAGCCACGCGATCCGACCGGCGGCGTCGGGCGAGCCCGGGCCGACGAGCTGCGCCAGCGCAGGGTGCGCCTTCGCATGGCTCGTGCCGGCGATCGCGAGGCCGGTCTGGTCGACACGGATGTTGCGCCGCATCGTCTGATACGAGCTGTCGCCCACGGGGACGACGGTGTTGACGCCGTCGTTGCCGCCGCGCAGGAAGATGTAGAGCAGTCGCTTCGTGCCGTTGTTCGGCGTCGGGCCGCGCATCGACGGGAAGAAGGCGGCCGAGACGCCGCTGCTGCACAGCGTGCACGCGCCGCCGGCCAGCAGCGCCTTGAGGAGATCGCGACGATTGGTCAGGTCCATGGCAGTGCTCCTTGGAGAATCGGGCTCGGTCACTTGGTCGACGCGCGAGGCAGACCGCCGATCAAGGCGATCGCGGCGAGCATGCGCTTTGCCCACGCGATGTCGTCCGGCACCGCACTCAGCGGTGACGGGTTGCCCAGGTGGTCCTTGTCGAGCATCTCGACGACGAGCGCCTGCTCGGCCGGCGTGAACGCGGTGCCGAAGAAGCGCTGCAGCAGGTACGGCGCAGCCACGCCCGATTGCTTGTAGGCAGGCGTGCCCATGTCGGCCTGGAAGTCCACGAGCGACTGGAAGTAGTCGTGGGTGAAGTAGAAGTTGACGTAGTTCGCGAACTCGTCGTGGGGCAGCTTCCCGAACGAGACGCGGTCGATGTACGCCTGCGCGCCGAGCTGCTCACCGCTCTCGATCGGGTATCCGTCGGGCGACGGGAACATGAACAGGCTCTCCGGCGTGCGCAGCATCGCGAGCCAAGGCGCCTCGGTCGCGGTCGAGGGTGGCACGGAGGCGGTGTGGATGCCCGCGCCGCACGCGCGCGGCAGCCAGCAGATCTGCTCGACCGGCGTGCGCACGCGCGACCAGGCCAGGCTCGCGTCGAGGAACACCGGGGCCCGCAGCAGCACGTCGAGCACCGCCTGCATGTCGCCGCGGAAGCCCCACGCGACCTTCGCCTGATCGAGGATCGGCTGGTAGACCGGGTCGTTCACCGACTTCGCCGCCTCGTCGCCGTAGAAGAACGCCATCAGCTTGCGGATGACGAAGTCGCGGGTCGCGTCGCGTCGGACGAGCTTGTCGAGCAGCGAATCGGTGTCCTTGACGACCTTGGGGGCGGTCGTCGCCGGCGTGAGGGTCATCGGGCTGCCGGAGACCGAGAACAGCGTCAGCTGCTGGCCCATGAAGTCGACGTGCTTGCCGTCCTCGGTCGTCACCGAGTAGCTCGGCGGCGGGCCCGGGTCGAACGCGACGCGCCAGCCGGTCAGAACCTGCGCGACGAGCTGGATGTCGCCCTGGTCGTAGTTCGGCGTGCCGCCCGCAGTAGCCGGCCCCATCGTGTGCAGCTCGAGCAGCTCGCGCGCGTGGTTCTCGTTGACGCTGCCGGCGACGTTGGTCGCGCCGTTCAGGTAGATCAGCATCGGCAGGTTCGTCGCGCTGTAGCCGAGCAGGTCGCGGAAGTCGCCGAACGCGTGCTCGCGGAAGTAGTCGTTCTCCTCGCGCTCGAACCAGACGGTGTAGTCCTCGGATTCGGCACCGACCTGCGACAGGCCGGACTGCACGACGAAGAACGCGGTGTTGAAGTGGCGCTCCCAGAACAGGGTCATGAGTTCGCGGAGCTGCAGCTCCGAGAACGTCGCCCGAAGCAGGACGCTCTTCTGCAAGTGCGCCAGCGATCCCGGGTCGCCTTGAGCAGCCGCAGCGATCTCGAGGGTGCCGAGCGCGGTCAGCAGCGGCCCCGACTCCGGCGTCAGCGGGTTCATCTGCGTGTCGAGATACGTGTTGAGCTTGGCGTCGAGCGTGCCTGCGCCCGCGAGCAGGGCGTCGGCCTCGTCCTGGTCGGGACCGAACGACGTGCGGTTGAGCACGTGCAGCACGCGGTCGAGGTCGGTCGGCGCCTGCGCACGCACGGCGACCGGAAGGGCGACGAAGGCGGTGAGCACGAGGCGGGCGACGCCTCGCGCGATCGAGTCGGGACGGGACACGGCACGGCTCCGGTCAGGGTTCGACGAAGGGCGGCCGCGTCGCGCGGCGCCGCTGTGACGTGCCCGCACGCGCCGAGCTGTTTCACATATCGAGGGCGGCGACGCACCCGCGACGGCCGTCGCACCGTCACGACTGCTACGCACTCGTGCGCACCGCCGCGAGGCACCTGCGCGCAAGGGGGCTCCGGCTACGGACCACGGCCGACGGCTCCCGCGATCCGATCGGATAGGATTCCGGGGTCCGATGCCGCCTTCGCCCTTCGATCTGACGACCGAGCGCGCCGTGCTGCGTGCGTTCGCGACGGACGACGCCGCCGAACTGCTGCGCGTGTTCCGCGACCCGGACGTGCGCAGAGGCCTGCTCGACGACGCCGTCGTGTCGCCCGAGTGGGTGCTCGACGAGATCGCCGCGAGCGACGCGCGCTTCGCCCGCTTCGGCGCGGGACTGTGGTCGGTGCGGCTCGCGCACACCCCGCGCATCGTCGGCTTCGCCGGCTTCCGCGAGTTCTACGACCCGCCGGAGCTGCAGCTGCTCTACGGCCTGCTGCCGGCCTGGCAGGGCCGCGGACTCGCGCTCGAGGTCACCCGGCGCCTGTGCGACGTCGCGTTCCGCGAGCTCGGCTTCGCCGAGGTCACCGCGGCGACCGATCTGCCGAACCGCGCCTCCGCGCGGCTCCTGGGCCGACTCGGCATGCGCCTCGTGCGCACGGATGGCGCCGCTGGCACCGCGTGGTTCGCCGTCGACCGCGCGACCTGGCTCGCGCACGCGGCCGACGCGACGGCCTGAGCCGCTTCGCCGTCGCCGTGGACCCGCGCCGCGCGATCGACCGAGGGTGCCGTGAGAGGAGCGACACCCCCACGAGACGGTCGGCCGTGCCCGGCCTCGCCGTCGCCGGCCTGCTCGTCGCCGGCGGCTCCGCGCGGATCCTCGGCCTGATCGCGATCTTCGACCGCGGCGGCTGCGTCGGCGGCGCCGTGTGCCGGATCGCGGCGGCGCTCGCGTTCGGTCAGCTCGCGACCACGACGCCGCGCAAAGGAAGCGGCCCGGCGCTGCAGGGGCCTCGCCGCGGGCCCCCTCACGGCGGGCCCGGCGCGACTCGGTCTACGGCGCGATGCGCAGCTCCGCCGGCGCCGCCGTGGCGAACGCGCTCCCCGCGGGATCGAGCCCGATCCCGGCGAACGACAGCCTGAGCCCCTGGACCAGCGGCGACACCGCCGCCGGCACGAGCAGCGTCCCCTGCGCACGTCCGTCGGCGTCGAGCGTGCCGCAGAAGCCCGGCGCGATCGGTCCTCCGGCGAGCGAGAGGCCGAGGTCGGTGAACGCGTCGGGGTTGAGCGGCACGTCCACGCCGCCGAACGTCGTGCCCGGCGCCGTGCCGCTGACGCCGAGCAGCAGCAGGTAGGCGCTGCCGGCGCGCGCGGCGCCGGCGTCCATCCGCAGCGCGTGCCCGAACCCGCCGCCGGTGGCGACCTCGGCGAGCCGCGGCAGCAGCGACGCGCCGACGTCGACGAGCGGCAGGTCGACGAACGGCGCGAAGGCGGTGTCGATGCGCACGGTCAGGTCCACGTCGACGAGGTCCGGCGCGACGCCGAAGCGCGTGTGGCCGGGCTGGCGGTAGAGCTGCACGTTCTCGAGGGACAGGCGCAGACGGTGGCCCGCCGGCAGCACGTAGGCGACGTCGTCGAGCTCGATGCGCAGGTGGTGACGGCCCGGTACGACGACGCGGAGCGCCGACGCGCCGCCGGTGACGAAGCGCGGCGTGCCGACCGGCGGCACGTCGAGCAGCGCCGCCGCGAGCTGGCACGACCCGGACGTCACCTCCACGTCGACTTCGACGACGGTCCGGCCGAGCAGCTCACGCGCGGAGGACACCGCGGGTCCGTCGAACGCCGCGGCGACCAGCGGCACCTGCGGCAGCACGAGGCCGGGCTTCGCCTCGTCGATCAGGAACTGCTGCAGGTCGTAGCCGGGCGCGACGCGGTGCTGCAGCGACGGCCCGGGCTCGGCGGCCACCGGCGGCTGCGCGCTGAGCACGCCGCCGGCGCGCAGATAGCGGCGCGTCGTCGGCGGAGGCGGCCACCCCGCGACGCGGCGGTGCTGCCAGTCCGAGGTCGGGTCGAGGTAGCTCGCGGGATCGGCAGGCACCACGGCGACCTCGGCGAACGGCTCGACGTCGACGCCGTTGGCCACGCCCTTGAGGAACCGGTCGAACCAGCGCCGCGTGAAGTCCGTGCGCAGCAGGTCCTCGCCGTCGTTCGTCGCGGATCCGTGCCCGCCGGTGCTGTGCAGGTAGCGCACCGGCAGGCCGATCGGCAGCGTCGGGAACGCGTCGGCGTTGACGTTGACGAAGTGCTTGCCGTCGTCGAACCCGTAGCTGAGCAGGAGCGGCACGTCGGTCTGCTGCAGCCGCGGCAGCAGGTTGTCGGTCGGCGTCGCGAGCAGCGCCGCCGTGAGCCCCGAATAGTCGTTCGCCAGCATCAGGCTGGCCAGCGGACCGGCAGGCCCCTGGACCTGGTAGGTCGAGACGGCCCACGACGCGCGCAGCATGCCGCCCTGCGGCACCTTGTCGGCGACGTCGTCGAGCACCTGCGCGTCGGCGTGCACGGCCGCGAACGACGGCATCGTCGCGACGAAACCCGGCTGGAGCAGCGGCCGGCCCGACCACGCCGCGGCCCACAGCGCGTGCTTGCCGCCGGCCGAGTGGCCGAACACGGCCAGGCGCGTGTCGTCGAGCGACGTCCCGTAGCGCAGCTCGGCGAGGTGCACGATCTCGGCGAGGTCGGTCAGCCGCAGGTCGTCGCCGCGCATGCCCGGCGGGTTGAGGGTCGTCGTGACGCCCTGGTTGCCCGTGTCGTAGGCGAGCGCGACGTAGCCCCGGGTCGCCAGCTCGTGGGCGAGCTCCTGCACCCACGGCGACTTCCGGCTGCCGCCGCTGCCGTGCACGACGACGACTGCGGGCCAGCCCGTGGCGGGCGCGCCCGCGGTCGGCAGCCGCGCGTCGAGGCGCGTGCGATAGCCATCCGAGTAGACGATCGGCACGTCCGGGTCGAACTGCACGGCGAAGCCGCCCGGCGGCGGCGGCGGGTCCTGCGCGGCCCCGGTCGCGACGCAGACGGCGGCGGTGAGGGCGAAGGACAGCGGGCGGCGCGTGGTCATGGCGTGGCGGGGTCGCGGTCTCGATCGGGCGCGGGGCCCGATGGCAGCTACGCGATTCCTCGCAGCCGACCTTCACGAATGCGCCCGGCGGCGCGATGCCGTAGCCGCCGACCGCGGTCGCCGCGACCGCGAGCAGCCACCAGGCCACGCCGGGGCGGTGCCCGCCCGCGGTGGCTTCGGCGACGGACACCGGGGCGGCGTCGGACATCGCCGGAACCGTATCGGCGGCCGGCAATTCGCACCGAGCGCCGCCGTTCGCTCCGATGGCCGTGCGGCACAGTTTCCCTTCTCCCGCCCCCGGCGCCGCCCTACCCTGCGGCGTGACCCCGAGCCGACCCGCGATGCAGACCTTCGACTACGCGCACCTCGACGACTCCCTGGCCCAGCAGCTGATCGACCGCGCCGGCCTCGGCGACATCGACCGCAAGGTCCGGAACGGCGAGCGGCTGTCGTTCGACGACGGCGTCGCACTCTACACGACCCCGCACCTCGCCGCCGTCGGGCTGATGGCGCACCGCGTGCGCACGGCGAAGCACGGCAGGAAGACCTTCTTCAACATCAACCAGCACGTCAACTACACGAACATCTGCGTGTACTCGTGCAAGTTCTGCGCGTTCGCCGCCAAGGAGGGCGAGGAGCGCGGCTACCTGATGACGCCCGAGATCGTCGAGCAGAAGGTCAAGGAGCAGCTGCACCGGCCGGTCACCGAGGTGCACATGGTCGCGGGCATCCATCCGCGGATGGGCTACGACTACTACCTCGACGTGGTGCGCGCGGCGAAGCGCGCGCGGCCCGACATCCACGTCAAGGCGTTCACGATGGTCGAGATCGACCACATCCTGAAGATCTCGCAGAAGAGCGAGGACGAGGTGTTCGAGGACCTGCGCGAGGCGGGGCTCGGCTCGTGCCCCGGCGGCGGCGCCGAGGTGCTCGTCGACCGCGTGCACAAGGCGGTGTTCCGCGAGAAGCAGAGCCCCGACGGCTGGCTCGAGACCGCGCGCAAGGTGCAGCGGCACGGCTTCAAGATGAACGCGACGATGCTGTACGGCCACATCGAGCGGGTCGAGGAGCGCGTCACCCACCTGATGCGCTTGCGCGAGCTGCAGGACGAGTGCGGCGGCTTCATGGCCTACATCCCGCTGGCGTTCTGGCCGTACCACACCGACCTCGAGAACTACGGCCACGTCACGACCGGCTTCCTGGACCAGCGCTCGATCGCGGTCGGCCGGCTGATGCTCGACAACTTCCCGCACGTCAAGGCCTACTGGATCATGCTGACGCAGGAGTCGGCGCAGACCGCGCTGAGCTTCGGCGCGAACGACATCGACGGCACCGTGACCGAGGAGAAGATCACGCACGACGCCGGCACGACCGAGCCGGAGGTGCTGACCGTCGACCAGATCCAGCACCTGATCCGCGAGGCCGGCTACGAGCCCGTGCAGCGCACGACGGTCTACGAGGAGATCGGCGCGAGCGCGTAGCGGCCGCGCGCGCACCGCGTGCGGCGTCGGGGGGTGCCGGCCCCGACCGGGACCCGCGGTCAGCGCGCGCGCCGGCGCGCGAAGGCGACGACCAGCGCCAGCCCCGACGTGACGAGCAGCACGACGTAGGCCTGCTGCACGGTCGCGACGACCCCGGCGGCGTCCTCGCCGACGCCGCGTTCGCCGAAGCGCCGCGCGATCAGCGCCGACGTCAGCGCCATGCCGGCGAACATGCCGAGGCTGCGCGACTGCGCGGCGAGCCCCGACGCGAAGCCGCTGCGCTCGCGCGGCAGCGCGCCGAGGATCAGCGCCAGGTTCGGTGACGAGAACAGGCCGAAGCCGAGTCCCTGCAGCCCGAGCACGGCGCCGACCAGCCACGGCGGCGACGCGCCGTCGAGCGCGCAGCCGACCGCCGAGCTCAGCACGACCCCGGCGGT